>JAITAH010000164.1 GCA_031284225.1 Dysgonamonadaceae bacterium
TAAAGATAGCCAGTATAAAACCGGTGCTTAATCCGCCTACCAACAAGCCCATTACTCCGGTTACGCCAAAAATCCAACCGACCACTACCGGCGTGATAATCGCCAAAAGAGAAGGAAGAATCATTTCCCGCTGAGCGCCCCGCGTCGAAATTTCTACGCAACGGGCGTAATCCGGTTCGGTTTCCCCAGTCATTATGCCTTTGATGGTACGGAACTGCCTGCGCACTTCTTCGACCATACTGCCGGCCGCGCGACCAACGGCATTCATCGTTAATCCGCAGAACAGAAAAGCCATCATCGACCCGATAAACATCCCGGACAAAACTTTGGGATTCATCAAGTTTACCTCATAATAATTCATGAAATCAACAAAGCCGGCTTTGGATATTTCAATGGTACTTCCGCCTATTTCCAAAGTGGTTTGACCTAAACGAATCAAACCGATTTTGATTTCTTCTACATAGGACGCCAACAAAGCTAATCCCGTCAGCGCGGCCGAGCCGATAGCAAAACCTTTACCGGTAGCCGCAGTCGTATTTCCTAAAGAATCGAGGGCGTCGGTACGTTTACGCACTTCTTTGTCTAATCCGCTCATTTCGGCATTTCCGCCGGCATTGTCGGCAATCGGGCCGTAAGCGTCGGTGGCAAGCGTAATGCCTAAGGTAGATAACATTCCTACGGCGGCAATACCAATGCCGTACAATCCCATACCTACATTGTTGAAATCAAAACCCGAAGCAAACAGGAAAGAAGTAATTACTCCGACAACGACCGCAATAACCGGAATCGCTATCGACGTCATCCCCAATCCCAATCCTGAAATAATGACGGTAGCAGGTCCGGTTAATCCGGCGTCCGCCACTTTCCGGGTCGGCTTATACGATTGAGAGGTAAAATATTCCGTAGCTTGGCCGATCACAATGCCAACCAGCAAACCGACGACTACCGAGCAGGAAATCCATGCCCAGTTTTCCAGTTGTAACCAGTACATGATACCGAAAGTGGCTACGACTATCAGCGCCGAACTGAGATTGGTTCCGAAGGAAAGCGAACGCAACAGATTTTTTATCGAAGCATTTTCTTTGGTTTTCACCGAAAAAATACCGATAATGGACAAAATAATCCCTACGGCGGCAATTAACATGGGAGCAATAACTGCTTTATATTGAGTTTCCGCATTTCCGGAACCGGCGAAAGCGGCCGCTCCCAAGGCGGCGGTAGCTAAAATGGAACCGCAATACGATTCGTATAAATCGGCGCCCATTCCGGCAACGTCGCCCACATTGTCGCCCACATTGTCGGCAATAGTGGCGGGATTGCGCGGGTCGTCTTCCGGAATACCGGCTTCTACTTTTCCGACCAGGTCGGCGCCCACGTCGGCGGCTTTGGTATAAATACCTCCTCCAACACGGGCAAAAAGCGCCTGAGTAGAAGCGCCCATACCAAAAGTCAACATCGTGGTGGTGATAATGGTCAGTTTATGCATATCGTTTATGGCTTCGGCGGGGATAATCCAGTTCAGGAAAAGATACCATCCCGAAATGTCCAGCAAACCCAAACCGACAACGACCAAACCCATCACCGCCCCGCTCCGGAAAGCGACTTGAAGTCCTTTATTCAAGGATTGTTCGGCGGCATGAGCTGTTCGCGCCGAAGCGTAAGTCGCCGTTTTCATGCCTAAAAATCCGGCCAGTCCCGAAAAGAATCCGCCGGTCAGAAACGCAAACGGCACCCAGCGGTTTTGTAAATTGAAACCGAACGCCATAATGGAAAATAAAACGACAAGAATTAAAAAAACAGCGAGTACCACTTTGTACTGTTGTTTGAGATACGACATCGCTCCTACGCGAACATGGTGGGCAATTTTCCGCATCCGTTCGCTGCCTTCGTCCTTTTGGAGCATCCATTTGTAAAAATAAAACGCGAAACCCAACGCCAGCAACGAAGCAAAGGGAATCATCCAAAAAATAGGGGTAATTGCATTCATAAAAATTATACAGTTTAAATAAAATTCGGCGGCAAAATTACATAAAAGTTTGCACATATACACAGACAAATAAAAATAGATGAAAGACAAAAGATAAAAGAAGATAGATGGAAACAAAGAAGATTAAAAGACGTCTTTTTCATCTATTTCTATCTTCTTTATTCATTCCGTCTTTTATCTATTTCTCCGTTTGCATATAATTGAAGATTTTATGCTACATTTGCGCCAAAATAAAAATGCAACGATACTTCATTTATTTGGCCTATAACGGTAAAAATTATTGCGGCTGGCAAGTACAACCCAATGGAATTACCGTGCAACAAACGCTCGAACAGGCGTTGAGTACGTTGTTGCAAACGCCTATCGGCATTACCGGCGCCGGACGAACGGATACCGGCGTTCATGCGCGGATCATGGTTGCCCATTTCGATACGGAAATACCGGCGTTGAATCCGGCGGTTTTATCGGAACGCCTCAACGGAATCCTTCCGCCGGATATTGCCATTCACCGGATGGTTCCGGTGCGTCCCGACGCTCACGCCCGTTTCGATGCGCTTTCGCGGACGTATCAATACGCGATTACTTACCGGAAAGATCCGTTCGACCGGGAATGGGTTTACCGGCTGAAACGACCGCTGGACGACAAACGTATGAATGAAGCCGCCCAACTCCTCTTTGAATATTCCGATTTTACCAGTTTCAGCAAACGGCATACCGATACCAAAACCAATTGTTGCCGGATTATGAAAGCCGGTTGGCAATGGGAAAACGACCGCCTGATTTTCACCATTCAGGCCGACCGTTTTTTGCGGAATATGGTGCGCTCGATTGTAGGTACGCTTATCGAAGTCGGCGCCGGGAAACTATCGACGGAAGGGTTTCGCCGCATTATCGAAAGCCGCGACCGAACGAAAGCCGGGACTTCCGTTCCGGCTCATGCCTTGTTCCTGACGAATATCGAATATCCGGAAACTGTTTTTGAAAACGAAAATACGAACGAAAATGAATAAATTGAATATCCTGTTTTTGCTCATCGCTTGCCGGTTCGCCCTGACTGCTCAGGCGCAAACGACAAAAGAAGCCTTTATTGCATTGCCCGAAAGTCTGTCCGTCGATCTAAACGCCTATTCCCGAATGGATTTAATCGACTTGTATCACGCCGGATTACCGGCCACGGTGAAGAACAGTTTCGGCGATACGCTCACGCTGGAAGTCCTCACGCCGGAATATCTTCGACTCCATACCGGAAAAGGATCTTTGCAACTGATTCTGTTAACTATGATTAACGATTCGCCGCTCTATTGCCTCATTCGCACCGTTTGCAGCCCGGTATGCGACAGCCGGATGGAATTTTATTCCCCTTCCTGGAACCGCCTGCAAACCGAAACGTTTATCACTCCGGCGCCGCCTTCTTTTTTTATCGAGGAAAATCCCGCTTTTCCCTGTCCGGATATTTCGTTGATGCAATGGACGTATGACCCGGAAACCGCCGTTTTACAACAAATTTATACCGCTCTCGACTATTTAAATCCGGACGATCGGCAAACCGTCCAACCGTTGGTAAAAACCGCCGCGAAGCAGTATTCCTGGACAGGGATGCGGTTTGATTCGCTCGGCAATCCGTAGCGGAGGGAGCAAAAGTCAGAAATTATGAAGTCGTATCAAAAGTTATTTTTTCGTCATTGCGAAAGTAAAACCCGAAGCAAGCCGCGAAAACCCGGTATTAAAACAAAGAGATATTGGCAAAATTGTACTATCTTTCTTCTATTTTTTTTGCAAGAAAAATTATTGGTCTGTGTATAAGTGCAAACTTTTATGTACTTTTGTGCAATTTTGAACAATGGACGTCAAGACAAACAAGCGGATGGCGCTGCGATTTCTAAGTTTAGCCAGCGGAAGTAGCGGAAATTGTTATTATTTGGGTACGCCCGAATACGGGATTCTTTTTGATGCGGGAATCGGTTGCCGCGCTATCAGAAAAATTCTCCGGAACAATGGGATCGAACTGGAACAGGTTATAGCCGTGTTTATTACCCACGACCATACCGACCATATCAAATCGGCCGGGAGTTTGGGCGGGAAATTCGGAATCCCGATATATGCGACCAGCGAGGTTCATACCGGCGTCGAGTGCAGCCGGTTTATCAATGGCCTGCCGACCGCTTCCCGCCGGATTATCCGGAAGGGCAAACCGGTGGTGATACGCGATTTTATCATCACCGCCTTTGAAGTTCCGCACGATGCGCGGGATTGCGTGGGTTACCGGGCGCAGTACGGGAAAGACGTCTGGGTGTTGGCTACCGACGTCGGGCATATCGACGATACGGTCGGAAAATTCATCTGCCGGGCGAATCACCTGATACTCGAAGCCAACTACGATCGCGAAATGTTGATAAACGGCAGCTATTCACTGTCTTTGAAAGAACGGATCATGAACGGTTTCGGCCATTTGTGCAATACGGAAGCCGCCGAATTTTTGGCAGCCCATTTTAATTCGCGCCTCCGAAACATTTGGCTCTGCCATTTAAGTCGCGATAACAACCGTCCCGAACTGGCATGCGAAGCGGTTGAAAGGGCTTTCGGACAGCAAGGTATTTGTATCGGTAAAAATTTGAAAATCAGGGCGTTGGAAAGGAATACGCCCTCCGAATTATATCAATTAAATTAGTTTCGATTATGGAAGATATTTTTAGCGTAAAAGGAAAAGTCGCCGTCATTACCGGCGCAGGAGGCGTTTTAGGCGGTAGTATTGCCGAAAGTTTATCGGCGGCCGGAGCTAAAATCGTAGCGTTGGACATCCGGCAGGAAAATCTGGATACCCGGATCGCCAAGCTGAAAGCCACCGGCGGCGAAGCCATTGGTTTCGTATGTAATGTATTAAGTATGGATAGCTTGCACGACACGGCAGCTAAAATCGTAAAAGCGTGGGGCCGGATCGATATTCTGGTCAACTGCGCCGGCGGAAATGTTCCGGGCGCCACCTTATCGCCCGACCAGACGGTTTTTGATATGAAAATCGAAGATTGGGAAAAAGTAACCAATCTCAATCAAAACGGAACGGTCTATCCCTGTCTGGCCTTCGGGAAAGTGATGGCGGAGCAGAAAGAAGGCAGCATCATCAATATTTCGTCAATGGCGACTTATTCGGCCTTGACCCGTGTGCCCGGTTATTCGGTCGCCAAAACAGGCATCAATATTTTCACCCAATGGATGGCGATGGAAATGGCGCAGAAATTCGGCGAAGGCGTGCGCGTGAATGCCATAGCGCCGGGATTTTTTATCGGCGACCAGAATCGCGCCGTACTGATTAATCCCGACGGTTCGCTTACCGATCGCAGCAAAAAAGTGCTGGCCAAAACGCCGATGGGACGCTTCGGCGATATCACCGAATTGAACGGCGCCGTACAGTTCCTTTGCTCCCGTGCGGCCAGTTTTATTACGGGATCCATTCTCCCGATCGACGGAGGGTTCAGCGCATATAGTGGCGTATAAGTTTCCGTATCGGTCGATTTTTTAATTTTGCGAACTCATATTTTTTAAACATTAAATCATTTATAATTGTATTGTATGGAAATTGTAAAAGTAACAGGAAGAGAGATTTTAGATTCTCGCGGTAATCCTACTGTGGAAGTAGATGTACATTTGGCGTCCGGATTCGTCGGTCGCGCAGCCGTTCCTTCGGGAGCTTCTACGGGCGAAAACGAAGCGTTGGAATTGCGCGACGGCGATAAAAAACGTTACGGCGGCAAAGGCGTTCAAAAAGCGGTAAACAATATCAATCAGGTGATTGCCCCGGCTATACTGGGAATGAGCGCGCTGAATCAGCGCGGTATCGACCGGAAAATGATTGACCTGGACGGCACTCCTACCAAATCGAAATTGGGCGCAAACGCTATTTTAGGCGTTTCGCTGGCGGTAGCCCGTGCGGCGGCGGCTTATTTGGATATTCCGCTGTACCGCTACATCGGCGGCACAAACACTTATACCTTGCCGGTTCCGATGATGAACATCATTAATGGCGGTTCGCACTCCGATGCGCCGATCGCTTTTCAGGAATTCATGATTCGTCCGGTAGGCGCTTCGAGCTTCAAAGAAGGGCTGCGTTGTGGCGCCGAAGTGTTCCACGCTTTGAAAAAAGTATTGCACGATAAAGGTTTAAGCACAGCAGTAGGCGACGAAGGCGGTTTCGCTCCCAATTTGGCCGGCGGAACGGAAGAAGCTTTGGAATCGATTCTTACGGCAATCAAAAACGCCTGTTACGAACCGGGTAAGGACGTTACGATTGGTTTGGATTGCGCGGCTTCGGAATTTTACAAAGACGGCGTTTACGATTATTCGAAATTTGAAGGCGCCCAGGGCAAAAAACGCACTTCTGCCGAACAGTCCGAATATTTGAAAGAATTAACCGACAAATATCCCATCGACTCTATCGAAGACGGTATGAGCGAAAACGATTGGGTGGGTTGGAAACTTCTGACCGATACGATCGGCGACCGCTGTCAACTCGTGGGCGACGATTTGTTTGTTACCAACGTGGAATTTCTGAAGAAAGGCATCGAACTGGGTTGCGCCAACTCGATCCTGATCAAGGTGAATCAGATCGGTTCGTTGAGCGAAACGCTGGACGCTATCGAAATGGCGCACCGCGCCGGATATACTTCGGTTACTTCGCACCGTTCGGGCGAAACGGAAGACGCTACGATTGCCGACATCGCGGTGGCTACGAACTCCGGACAGATTAAGACCGGTTCGCTGAGCCGTTCCGACCGTATGGCCAAGTACAATCAGTTGCTTCGTATCGAAGAAGAATTGGGCGAACTGGCCGCGTATGGATACAGGCGGGTACAGCGAAAAAAATAATTTTTAATCTTCCTGGCGGGACCCATCCCGCCGGGATTCTTTTACCGGGATGAACACAATCGACACAGCTATCGACAGAATATTGCAACAAATGCAAACCATTCCATTGAGCGAAATACAGAAAATGCACTTGATGGACAGGGTCGATTCAAAGTTTGTGGCTCCCGTGGCCTTTCTTCCCGAACTGTTGGAAGCGATGATTCCCTGCTTCAAAGTGCAGGTGAATGACGGAAAATACATTTCCTCTTATACCACCCAGTACTTGGATACGCCCGCTCTGGATTTCTTTCTTATGCACCAGGACGGGAAACCGAACCGCCAAAAAATCCGTATCCGGTCGTATCTCGATTCAAATCTTTCGTTTTTGGAGGTTAAAAATAAAAACGATCGGGGACGAACCCACAAAATCCGGGTGCCGGTCGAAGTTTCGCATATTCAAACGGTGGACGAGTTGAATGCCAACGCCCCGTTTTTAGAAAAACATTCCATCCTGGACAGCCATCACCTTAAACCGGTATTGAACGCTACTTTCGACCGGATTACGCTGGTCAATAACCTCGCTACCGAACGGGTAACCTTGGATATCAACCTTTCTTTTGTCAATTACCAAACCGGAAAAGAGGAAAAGGCCGATCATCTGCTGATTCTCGAACTGAAGCAGAGCGAGTGGCAACCTTCCGACCTGCGCGATATTCTGGACAGGCTGAATATCCGTCAAGCTCCGTTCAGCAAATACTGCGTAGGCACGGCGCTTACCAATCCGGATATCAAATACGATCGATTGGACGGTATTTGAGGATTTTATGCTATCTTTGCCCCATCGTTTGATAAACTTTATGGAAATCATTATTATTGCACTGCTTATTCTGCTCAACGGCTTGTTTTCGATGGCGGAAATTGCGCTGATCTCTGCCCGGAAAACCAGTTTGAAGAACGAGGCTGAACGGGGCAACAAGGCGGCGAAAAGGGCGTTGAACCTCTCCGTGCGTCCCGATCGTTTCCTATCCACCATCCAGGTAGGCATCACGTTGATCGGTATCCTCACCGGGATGTATTCGGGCGACGTTCTCGCCGTTAAATTAGCTCCCCTGCTGGAATATTGGGGGATGGAACCGGCGCCGGCGGCTACGATCAGCCGGATTTTTATCGTGATTGCGGTTACCTATTTCTCCATCGTCTTCGGCGAACTAATCCCCAAACGGATGGGATTGAGCGCAGCGGAAAAAATAGCCAAATTCATGTCCGGCCCCATGAACGGCCTGTCGCTCATCACCCGCCCCTTTGTTTGGATACTTTCAAAAAGCACCACCCTGATTGTCCATTCGCTGGGAATCAAGGAAGAAGACACCAAAGTAACCGAGGAAGAAATCAAATCCATGGTTCGCGAAGGCGCCGAAGACGGCGAAGTCCAACAAGTGGAACAGGATATTGTGGAACGAGTGTTTTCGCTGGGCGACCGCGACTTATCGTCCATCATGACCCCCCGCCCCGACATCGAATGGATCGATACGGATATGACTAAAGCCGAAATCCGGGAAACCATTTCCAACAACCCCTACAGCAAGTTCCCGGTTGGAAAAGATGATTTAGACCATATCGAAGGAATTGTTTATGTGAAAGATATCTTTAACCACATTGATTCGCCCGATTTCGATATCCGAAAAGAAATGCGCCCCGTGCAGTATTTTCACGAAAGCATGGAAGTCTATTCGGCTCTGGAACAGATGAAAATCAGCCACAACCACCTGGCGCTCATTATTGACGAGTTCGGCGTACTTCAAGGCATCGTTACCCTCAAAGACATCATGGAAGCCTTAGTCGGCGAAATTCCCGAAGCGCACGAAGAACCGCAAATCGTTAAACGGCAGGACGGAAGCTATCTGGTGGACGGTCAATGCTCGTTCTACAATTTCCTGAGCTACTTCAAACAGGGCGATTTGTATTCCGACAACGAATACAACACCCTCGGCGGCCTCATCCTGGAAGAACTGGGACGCATCCCCCGGCCGGGCGAAACGCTGGAATGGGAAGGCTTCCGGCTCGAAGTGGCAGACATGGATGGCGCAAGAATCGACAAAATCATCGTCTGTTATCCCTGATTACCGATGCTCAGCAAAAACAAACTGAAATTCATCCGCTCGCTGGAAAGCAAAAAACAGCGGGACGAAACCGGCCTGTTCCTCGCCGAAGGCAATAAACTCGTTGCAGACATTCTGCCTTTCTTCGATTGCGAATTGCTGCTGGCCAATCCCTCTTGGATGGCTATGCAGGGCGATTTGCCCGTTCGGGAACTGATTGCTGCCGGCGAAAACGATATTGCCCGCGCCAGTCTGCTGAAAAATCCACAGGATGTGATTGCCGTTTTCGTCCAACCCCGCCGTCGCCTCGATACCGAAACTCTGAAAAACGAACTGACGCTGGCGCTGGATGGCATTCAGGATCCCGGCAATCTGGGCACCATTCTCCGCTTGGCCGACTGGTTCGGCATCCGCACGGTGATTGCTTCGCCCGACACGGCCGATGTGTATAACCCCAAAACCGTGCAGGCCAGCATGGGCGGCATTGCCCGCGTCGAGGTTTTTTACGAACCCTTGCCGGCGCTGTTCGACGCTTTGGAAGGCCTTCCGATTTACGGAACATTTCTCGACGGATCTGTCCTTTACGAAGAAAAACTCACTCCTAACGGCCTGATTGTGATGGGCAACGAAGGAAACGGCATTCGTCCCGAAACCGAACGTCGCATCGCTCGCCGGCTTTACATCCCCGATTTCCCGCCGGGGAAAGGCGTCGCCGAATCGCTCAACGTAGCGGCGGCAACGGCCATCATCTGCGCCGAATTCCGGCGACAATAGTTATATCCGATTAATTCATAGGTGGATAAACATTTTGTTTATACGTATAGATTTGCAGTTTATACGTATAAATCGACAATTTATACCTGAATTTTCTGTCAAAACGGCCGTTGACCGCTGCCGAAATCACCCCAAGCGCCGGATGTAGCGATGGCGCCGGCAATCGTCGGCGCTGAATCCCGTCCGGAGCAGGTCGATTCGCTCCAAAAGGTCGATTATT
>JAITAH010000223.1 GCA_031284225.1 Dysgonamonadaceae bacterium
TTACCTGCTTCCCCTGCTTTCGGAATTAAGGAAATCGGGCATTCCCGCCGAGATTTATCCGGAAGCGGCGAAAATAAAAAAACAGCTGTCGTATGCCAACGACCATCAAATTCCGTTTGCCGTCATTGCCGGCGAAACGGAAATGCAGAGCGGAACCGTTTCCGTAAAGAATATGGTTACGGGCGAGCAGCAGGCGATGCGTATTGGAGAGTTGGGGGCGTTGTTTTGGGGAAAATAAATTTGTTTGGAATTGCTGAAAAAGTTGTAAATTTGCGGATGCACGCTCTCGTTGAAAATAAAATTTGCAACAATGAATAATTGGATAAAATTAAGTATTGAATATGCGAATCAGAGGTCATATCTCGATGATTTGTTTGCTGTTTATCCCACCATTCCGGATGGAATACGCGATATAAACGGGGAAATCTGGAGCGGCGTTGAAAAGGCATTTAAGAAGAAAAACAACGAATGGCTGATTCGCGAATTGCTGAAACTGGATTTATTCCCAATCAAGGACAGTTATATTGCCTATCTGAAACGCGATAAAACAGCCATAGAACGCAATCCTCGCACGATAAACCGCATTTGCGGCCGGCTGTATGAGTTGGGTTTGGATAAAATCTATGAACAATGCAGCGAGCCGAAAGAAACCAACCGCCAAATCGGCCCGATGTTTAAGGAATGGTTACGCAAAAAATCATTGGGTATTCAACCGGTCGATTTGAGAAAGTTTTTGGCTGATAAAAACGATGCTATTTTGGATGGCAGCGACAAGATGATGATGGATTTTGCTCACTCTGAACTGAATTATAATCACAACAAAGGCCTTGATTTTGTGGCGCGTTTCAACGGAAAATATGTGATTGGCGAGGCAAAATTCCTGACCGATTTCGGCGGACACCAAAACGCGCAGTTTGCCGATGCAATCAGCACGGTTGAAACTCCGGATGTGAAAGCCGAAAAAATTGCCATTCTCGATGGCGTGCTATACATTCGCGGCAACAATAAAATGTATAAAGCAATCACCGAAACCTACAAAGATTACACGATTTTGAGCGCTTTAGTGTTGAGAAATTATTTGTATCAGATTTAGAATTAAAACCGTATGGCAAAGATTATTCCCACATTCAATTCCCATAACCTCCTCATACAATCCGACAACCTGATAGGGCTGCAATACCTTTTATTCAACGGTTTTAAAGATAACATCGATTTGGTGTATATCGATCCGCCTTATGCTACCGGCGGCAATTTTACGATTACCAACGGACGTGCTACCACAATCAGCAATTCCAAAAACGGCGTTATCGCCTATACCGACACGTTGCAAGGGAAAGGATTTATTGAATTTTTGCGTGAAAGGTTGATTCTGCTTCGCGAACTGTTGTCGGAACGCGGCTCTATTTACTTGCATATCGACTACAAAATCGGGCATTACGTAAAAGTGATGATGGACGAGGTGTTTGGCGCAGAGAATTTCCGCAACGATATTACACGCATCAAGTGCAACCCGAAAAACTTTGACCGCGTGGGTTATGGCAATATCAAAGATTTGATTTTGTTTTACTCCAAATCCGCTCACCCGATTTGGAACGAGCCGCGCAAGCCTTATTCCGACCGCGATTTAGAAAAACTTTTCCCCAAAAAAGATGCGAAAGGCCGACAATATACCACCGTTCCCATTCACGCGCCGGGCGAAACCGAAAACGGCAAATCCAATCAGCCGTTCCGTGGAATGACGCCCCCTGCAGGCAGACATTGGCGCACCGACGTCGCTACGTTGGAACAGTGGGATAAAGAGGGATTAATCGAATGGTCGTCAACCGGCAATCCGCGCAAAATCATTTATGCCGACGAACGCGAAGGAATGCGCGTGCAAGACATTTGGGAGTTCAAAGACCCGCAATATCCCGATTATCCTACCGAAAAAAATGCAGAAATGGTGGATTTAATCGTAAAAACTTCGTCCAACGAGGGCAGTATTGTTTTGGACTGTTTTTGCGGGTCGGGAACAACGTTAAAAGCGGCGCAAATCAATAATCGTCAATGGATTGGTATTGACCGGTCGGAACCGGCGATTCGGGTTACAAAAGAAAAACTCGGCGCAATTCAAGGCGATTTGTTTTCTATAAAACCGGAATACGAGTTCATTAATTTGAACGAAGAAAATTCTCTGCATCATCCTCGGCAATACGCCTTGTAAACCAAACATTCTGCCAATAAAAAACCTTTCCGAATAAAAAAAATCAAAAAAAAATTGCATAATTCAAAAAAAGCGTTTTACTTTGTAGCCGTAATTCATTAAAAACAGGTAAATTAATAAAAACGACACACAACATTCTGGCAAAGTGCAAAAAATGAAAAATTTAATAAAGTTTAACCATAAAAATTTGGTAGTTATCTCGAAAAAAATAGAGAGAGAGAGAGAGAGAAATATTCCATAATTTACCAGAATTTCAATTGTTTACAATTGACGGCGGCGAATGTGCCGTCGATAAATACAATATTACCGAATCATTTCCGCTCCGCTTTTCTTCCCCGAAGAAGCGCGGAGCGGAACTTTTTTAGTACTCTGTACTTGGCGCTCGTAACGTTTATAATAACAAATAAAACAAACAAACAATGGACAAACAACAAAATTATGTTTCTCCCGGAGTGGCAATCTACCGGGTAGAAGAGGAAACAAGCATCGCCGTCGCAACCTCGATTGGCCCCGTTTCGGCGCAAGTCGAACCCTGGAGTAGCGGCAGCGATTATACTTACGGAGACAATCCGGCTGCCGATGGGGGAGATATCTATCTGCCATGGTAATCTTAAAAGAGAGAAGATAAAAGACAAAAGAGAAAAGAAGTATCGTATGAAAAGAGAAAAGACATATTTCCGCGGTTGGCCGGTTTTGCCGACGGCGTTGATCGTTCTGCTGCCGCTGTTTGCCGCGTGCGACGGATTAGATAATGGACAAGGCGGCGGTCGGAAGACGGCGGTAGAGTTTTCGCTGGGCGAAATTGCTCCGTGGAGCGCCACAACCGAACTGCGCGGCGGCTCTGAAACGCCCCGCGTGATAGAAACGGCGAGCGTTCCGCTGGAAGATAACTGGGTGCTGGAAGCGAGCTTAGTGGAAGACCCCGTCGCACCGACCCGTGCGATAGCCGGCCTGAACGACGGCGCCGTCATTCATATAATCGCCCGTAATACAAGTACGTCGGAAATTACCGAAAGCAATTATCAATATTTGTCGGATAAGATTGTGCCGGTCGGGCAAGCGATGGAATTGGAAGACGGCCCATACTCTTTTACGGCCTATTCCTATAACACTTCGGCGGTAACGCTGCCGGGCACGCTTTCTTCCGACTATCCTAACCCTGATGTAACGCTAAGCCCGTACGTCAGTCCTATCGATCGCGGCAACGATTTGCTATTGAGTAGTAATACGGTTACAAAGAGCGGAAGCTCCGGGATAAATCTCGGCATACTTAAACATAAGTTTAGCCGGGTGATATACGATGTATCTTTTACGCCGGCGCCCGCCTCGTATAATGTAGATAAAGTTGAACTGTCGCCCAATTACACGGCCAAACTGACCAAATCGACCGACGATTTTGCAATAAACGCCCTGACAACCGCTCAGCCGCTGGATTTGGTAAATTACAGCTATGTTTATACGCCGGCTCCCCTCCTTCCGACGCTTAAGATTAGCGTTACAATTAACTCTACTAAACAATTTATAGACGTTCCCGTAACGTACAAGAAAACTTTGGAAGCCGGTAAATCCTATACCTTGAAGATTAATATCACGCAAGGTCGTAGGTGGGCGGGATCAAACATTTATTGGGTGGAAGATCCTGTCGGTTCCAATACCGGATATTTAACGTTTGCCACACACGGCACAACGGATAAACAGTTTTACCAGGGTCTTTTTTTCCGTTGGGGGTCGCTGGTGGGGGTTTCGTCTGCGCAGACGAACATAGGTACAGAGTCATCCCCCTCATATACTGATGATTTTGACGTTAATAAGACTTACATTTACGTACCTGAGAATCCCACGGCTAATCCTCCGACATGGAAGAGAACGACGCTCAAAGCTGCCAGGACAGCCTATGGGTGGAATACTCATCAATTCAGTCGAAATTACGATTTTGATTACATTCCTGCAGTTAACGTGACCCTTTCTTCCGTTGCGAGTCCTAGTCGGTACGACAATTACCTCGCAAGGAACTATGTTATCGGAGATGACGCCTCCGGCGGTCATGACCCTGGCAATTACAGGGGCGATATATGTAAATACCTTACCGGTCAGCCGAATGTTCCTGCCGGTAATTGGGTGATGCCTACTACTTCGGATATTGAGGCTGTTGATGGATTTCGGAACCCAATTATTCCTACTACGGGTGATTATTGGCTTCGGGTGCCTCAAAGTGGCGGTTTTTCATCTGCTACAGTGTACAGTACCGATGGTAGTTATAACAACTGGACTTGGGGCGCCTTATACGGTAGTAGTAGTAGTGGTACTAGCGCTACTGTCTTCCCTGCCTCGGGGTTCCGTGGTGACTCCCCCCCTGACGGAAGGTTGAGATATGTGGGAGTCACCGGCTGCTACTGGACTGGCACAGCAATGCACAATGCTGTCTTTGGCGTCGATATGCTGCTGTTTATCACAAACGATGTAAGTATAAGTACCGGCGATCGTCGTTGGTGGGGCTACTCCGTCCGTTGCCTCCTCCAACATTAGAGCGACACTTGTTTGCCCGTATTTCATTCATTGTTTGTCGTTTGTTTTGTAGAGACGTTGTTCGCGACGTCTCTACTTGTTTATCGTAATCCATTTGCCGAATGTCTTTATTAATCGGCAAAACAATATACGCACTTTTTACCCTTAATCGCGCCCAAAATTGTTATCAAGTCGGCAAAACAATATACGCAAAAATATTACAATTCCATTTGTTAAGGAATACATATTCTACTTATTTTCAATAAGATGCGAAATAACGGCAAAACAATATAAGCATTTTCGACAAACAAATTACTGTAAATCAAATGCAATTATGATAACAGCTCATTTATTTGAACCGGAAAAACTATTCGTTTAACTCATTTTTGACAATTGTCCAGTATCTTCTATCCGCAGCATTTTTATAAGAATCATCAATGCTTCCGTCAAATCTTATTTGTAAGGAATAGCACAATCTGCTGCGAATTCCAAAACCATTCTTTGCAAGTACTATGGCTTGAAAATTATATAAGGTACTGTCTTTTCTTGTTACCTTCTTGGACTCGTACGACCATCCATCGGGATACTTTAATTGCGCTTGTATCATATCATCGGCAAATACTTGCACGCAAATACTTAAATCATCATATTGATTATGTGTTTGCGGAATTGATATAACATATATCAAACCGATCATCAATAATGCAATTATTACAACCGATGTGATTGCGCAACCTTTTGAAGCCGGCTTAGTCAATTTATTTTCCATATTATTTTTTATTTTTGATATTTACAATCTTGCTGCTTTCGTTCCTGCTGACACAGCCTAATACCATGAATATTTTATTTACACAATCAATCTCAACATCAAACGGTTCATGTATTAATCGACCAGCCAACTCTCCCTTCTCCCATGTTTCATCATTGACGGAACAGGCCAGCCAACAGCCGGGCATATCTGATTTCTGTAATCTCTTTATTACCTTATATTCGCTTGTTTGAATTACATAGTCCCTTCCATAAACGATAAGACCTTTATTGTGTACTTCACGCATAACAACAATGCTGCCGGACTTATACAGCGGAAACATACTGTCCCCATGCACCCGCATGGCACTGTCTGCATCGAGGAACCAGTCGCCGGCATCTATCCATTCATCCGGTTCAGACACAGCATCCATATTTGAAACCTGCATTGTGCCGGCTTCTACATTCACATCGTAAAATGGGATGAGCTTCCTTTGTCCGGATGTTTGATTGTCTGCTCTTAACATCTCGCCTTTACCGGTCAGTAGCCATTCGGAAGTTATATTGAAATTAGATATAATTTTATTGATGATTTCAATTGATATTTTATTTCCATAACTCTCCATGTGGGATAGATTGGCCTGTTTTATACCAATTTTAGCAGAAAATTCTGTTTGAGTTAATTTCAAATATTCTCTTAACTCTTTTATTCTTAATCCTATTTCACTTTTCATATAAAAATATTGAAAAAAGATATATTTTTATTTGCATAATATCAAAATTAGATATATCTTTGTTGCCGTATTTAATTAAACAACGCTACAAAAGTAGCAATAAAAATTTAGATTATATAAAAACAATTATGAGA
>JAITAH010000260.1 GCA_031284225.1 Dysgonamonadaceae bacterium
TCTTCCTTCTCTTTTGGCGATTATCACGCCGGTAGTGGTCGGTTGGATTTTTGGCGTAACCGGAGTAATGGGCTTGTTGGTAGGCGGATTAAGCACCGGTTTTATACTGGCTATCTTTATGGCTAACGCCGGCGGCGCGTGGGACAACGCCAAGAAATACATCGAAGAAGGAAATCATGGCGGGAAAAGTTCCGATTGCCACAAAGCGACTGTGGTGGGCGATACGGTGGGCGATCCGTTCAAAGATACTTCCGGTCCCAGTTTAAATATTCTCATCAAGCTAATGAGTATGGTGTCCATTATTATGGCCGGGATGACGGTGGCTTGGAGTTTGTTTTAGATCAACCGGTACATGCCGCCGGGCATGCAGCGGACAATCCCTTTCATTTCCAGTTCAAACAATAACGGGGCTAATTGGCTGACGGGCATATTCAATTCGACGCAAAGCGCGTTTAATTGTACGGTGTTTTTCTTCGCCAAGAGTTCCGTTACGTTTTGTTCTTCGGGGGTCAAATCCGGAAAAAGGATGCGCTGGATAGCCGGTTGCTGCTTTTCCGGAGATTCATTCCAGCACATTTCCCGGAAAATATCTTCCGCACAAGTAATCAGGGCGGCTTTTTTGTATTTGATGAGCGAGTTGCAGCCTTCGGAACAGGGATCCGTTATTTTTCCGGGAACGGCAAAAACATCCTTGTTGTACGAATCGGCAATGCTCGCGGTAATCAAAGCGCCTCCTTTGACGGCCGATTCCACAACAAGGGTGCAATCGGAAATGCCGGCCACAATGCGGTTACGTTTCACAAAATTCTGCCGGTCAGGATTGGTTTCGCTTATGAAATCGGTTAATAATCCGCCTTGCTTGAGCATTTCGACGGCCGTATTCCGGTGAGCGGACGGGTAAATCCGGTCTAACCCGTGCGCTAAAACGCCGATGGTCGGTAGCTGGTGTTTCAAAGCAGCTTTGTGGGCGCAAATATCAATGCCGTAAGCCAGTCCGCTCACAATGATGGCGTCGGGATAAATTGCGGCAATGCCCTCCAACAGGTTTTCCGTCATGGCTTTTCCGTAAGGGCTGGCATTTCGGGTGCCCACTACACTGATGATTTTTTGAGTATTCAAATCGGCGTTCCCTTTGAAATATAGCAGAATGGGTGCATCGACACATTCCTTCAAACGGTGGGGATACGCTTCGTCTTGAATAAATAACGCGGTGATTTGGTTTTTCCGGATAAAATCGACTTCCTGTTCGGCGCGGCTCAATACGCCGGGTTGATGAATTTCGGCAATCATCCGGCGGGAAATCCCCGGAATCCGTTCTAAATGCAGGGCTTTTTCTTTGAACAAAAACGATGCATCGCCTAAAGTTTCAATGATTTGCCGGGCGGTAATCGTGCCGATGCCTTTGATTAACGTGGCGCCAATCCGATAAATTAAGTCCTGTTCGTTCATAGTGTTGAATTTATGGTTCGGAATGGAGATAATCGCTCATGAGGGTATCGAAATAATCGCCCCGCGATAACTGCTGATGGATTAAAATAACCGCTTCGATTTGTCCTTTGCAGCACAGAACGCCGTCGGCTTTCCGTCGAAGGGTTTGATGGAAAATGATTTTCACGCCTTTTCGTTCGACGGTTAGGGAAGAAAGAAAGACATCGCTTCCGGTTAATGGCGTTTTATAATGCAAGTCGGCGCGAACCACCACCGGATCTACGCCGGCCGCGTGCGATTTCCGGAACGAAGTTCCCAGACTTTGCATAAATTCGTGCCGGGTGTTTTCTAAATAATGCAGGTAATTCGCATTGTTGACGATGCCTTGCACGTCACATTCGTAATCGCGCACTTTCATTTCGATTTCAAAGATTTTTTTCATGATGCTTTTACCCGTTTGTATAATTTATCCGCAGGGCGAACTTTTTCCGGCACCGGCATGGAGAAGGATTCCCCGCGCACGGTTTCCGTTGTCGGTTTCAAATCGACGCGGATTTCTTCGACGGTCGAAAACAGGGCGCCGGTAGCCGGCCCCGTAATCAGGATGTTGTCGCCCACTTGCAGGTGTTGCGTTTCCATCAGAAATTCCGCCACTTTCAGTTTGGGAAAATATTTAATGACTTTGCCGACATACAATTTCTTTTCCGTGGCTTGATTGCCGTATTGATGGCTCCATTCGCCCAAGCGTTGTCCAAGGTAATAGCCGTTCCAAAAGCCGCGATTAAATACGGTTTTCAGGCGATGATCCCAGCCGGCGATTTTTTCTTCCGTAAATTGATTTTCGCAAACGGCGGTAATGGCTTCCTTGTAACATTCGCTCACCACCCGCACGTATTCGGGGCCGCGGGCGCGCCCTTCGATTTTAAACACGCGGACGCCCGCTTCCATCATCCGGTTGATAAAGTGAATGGTTTTTAAATCTTTGGGCGACATAATGTAAGGGTTGTCGATGGCTAATTCGATATCGCTGTCGCGGTCTTTAACGGTGTACTCGTGCCGGCAAACTTGGTTGCAGGCGCCGCGATTGGCCGATGCGTTCATTTCGTGCAGACTCAGGTAACATTTTCCGGAAATAGCCATACACAGGGCGCCGTGGGCAAACATTTCGATTTTCACGGGTTTTCCCGAAGGGCCTTTGATTGCTTGTTTTTCAATTTGCCCGCAGATTTCCCGGACTTGTTCCAAGTTCAGTTCCCGCGCCAGAACTGCTACATCGGCAAACTGGGCATAGAATTTCAACGCTTCGCTGTTGGAAATATTCAGTTGTGTCGAAAGATGAACCTCTACGCCGATGCTCCGCGCATAAATCATCGCCGACACATCGGCAGCGATAATGGCCGACAGTTTTGCTTCTTGCGCCGCATCAATGATGGCGTGCATTTGCGATAAATCGCTGTCATAAATAATGGTGTTGACGGTCAGGTAACTTTTGACCCGGTGTTTCCGGCAAATCCGGGCGATTTCGTGTAAATCGTTGATGGTAAAATTATTGGCGGAACGGGAACGCATGTTCAATCCCTCGATACCGAAATAAACCGAATCGGCGCCTCCCTGAATGGCTGCGGCTAAGGACTCGTAGGAGCCTACGGGCGCCATAATTTCATATAAAGCACTTGTTTTCAATACATAGTTATTTTTTCCGTGCAAAGCTACGAAAAATATCGGGCATTCGGTAAAAAAATATTGCGTATCTTTGTCTTCCGTATGCAAATAGGTAGTATTACTTTCGACAATTATCCCGTATTTCTTGCGCCGATGGAAGACGTAACCGATCTTTCTTTTCGCCTGTTGTGCAAGGAGTTTGGAGCGGATATGGTTTATACCGAATTTATTTCGAGCGATGCCCTGATCCGGCAGATTCACAAGACAAAAGCCAAGTTGGAAGTTGCCGGAGAAGAACGTCCGGTGGCGATGCAGATTTACGGAAAAGATACGGACGCCATGGTCGAAGCGGCGCAGATTTGCGAAGAAGCTCGTCCCGATATTCTGGACATTAATTTTGGCTGTCCGGTCAAAAAAGTAGCCGGAAAGGGTGGGGGAGCCGGCATGTTGCGAACGCCGGAAAAGATGCTGGAAATAACGGCGGCCATAGTGAAAGCCGTCCGGATTCCCGTAACCGTCAAAACCCGTTTGGGATGGGATAACGATCATAAAATCATTGTCGATCTGGCCGAACGGTTGCAGGATTGCGGCATCGCCGCGTTAACCGTTCACGGCCGCACCCGCGCCCAGATGTACACCGGCGAAGCCGATTGGACGCTGATCGGTGAAGTGAAAAAGAATCCGCGGATGCACATTCCCATTATCGGCAACGGCGATATTACTTCGCCGGAAGGATGTCGGGAAGCGTTTGACCGGTATGGAGTGGACGCTGTGATGATCGGTCGTGCCGGCATCGGTGCGCCCTGGATTTTCAAAGAAATCAAACACTATTTGGCCACCGGCGAAAAACCCGTTAAAGAACCCTTTCAATACTATTTGTCGGTATTAAAGCGGCAAGTGTTGCAAAGTGTCGCCCGATTGGACGAACGGCGAGGCATTTTGCACAGCCGGCGGCACTTGGCAGCCAGTCCGCTGTTTAAAGGGATTTCCGATTTTAAGCCGACGAAAATTGCCCTCCTGCGAGCGAATACGGTACAGGAATTGTTTGACATAATGGATGCAATTTTTGTTTTTTAGCAGATACTTTGTAGTAAATCCATCCTTTTAACATCTTTTATAGAAAAATACTTGGTTGGAGCTTTCAATTGCTTTATCTTTGTCGCGTAGTTTTTTCATAATAGTATTAGATTTAAGGTTAACAAAGATTGGATTAGGGTGTTCGTGAGAATACCCTTTTTCATGTTTGCCGGTCTTGTAAGAAGGGCTAAAAAGAGAATGTGTTTGCCCGCTCGCAAAAAATGTTCTGAATAGTTGCACAATTCAAAAAAAACCCTTTTCTTTGCGTCTGTAAACAGTTAACAGTTGGTAAATTACAATAAAACATTTTACAATATTTTCGGAAAAAAGAACCGGAAGAAATACTGATAATTAAAAAGATATAAAGAGTAAATCAATTAATAGATTAAGAACAATTAACTAAAAATATTTGGCTATGCTTGGAAAAATGTTAGAGAGAGAGAGAGAGAGAGAGAGAGAGAGAGAGAGAGAGAGAGAGAGAGAGAGAGAGAGAGAGAGAGAGAGAGAGAGAGAGAGAGAG
>JAITAH010000303.1 GCA_031284225.1 Dysgonamonadaceae bacterium
CGGTCTGCCATAAAAATAAAAGCATCCTTTTTGCCTTGAACAGGTAAGATAAATGTGCTTTGCGAATGGAAAGTAAGGTCAGCATCTTTTCCGGCACAGGGATTCGGGTGTTGTGTCCATTCGCCCATGATGCTGTCGGCAGTAAAAAGACGTGCCGCATTGGGCTTCCAACCGGTACAACCGGAAGTAATCATAAAGTATTTGCCGTCTTTTTTAAAAATAGCAGGCGCTTCGTTGTGTCCCGCAGGCGCAATGCGGATATATTTTCCTGTATAATTGAGAAAATCGTCCGAAAGTTCGGCAATTTGCAAAGTCAGGTTTTCTTCCGAAGAATAAATGTGATAGGCTTTTCCGTCATCGTCAACGTAGAGCGTCATGTAGCGCGACATCTGCCCTGTTTCAAAATCGCGCTGAACAAAAAGTCCGTCATTTACGGCAGAGTACCATTCGGGAGTCCACCATGTCGGAAAATCGGTCGTTTTGAGTTTTTTAGATTTTTGCTCTTCGGTCATATTTGCCGGAAAAATTCCCGCATTGGGGCGCAGTGATTTTACAAACTCATATTTACCTGTAATATTGTCGCTTACGGCAATACCGACACGCGCCGCTTCGTAACCTTTTCCTTTGAGTTCCAAATGAAAATACATCACGAACTTTTGGGTTTTCTCATTATAAATCACTTTCGGACGTTCGATAATGCAACCTTTCGTAATGTCGCTGCGTTTATCTTCGGAAACAGACAAGGCAACGCCTTCATTCTTCCAATTGTAGAGGTTTTCGGATGAATAGCAAGTTACGCCGACGAGAGCGCTGTTTGAATTTTCGCTCTTATGTACGCCAAACCAATAATATTTTCCCTGAAAAAAAAGAACTCCGCCGCCGTGAGCGTTAATATGTTTTCCGGTATCATCCAACCATAATTTGCCCGGATTGAAAGCGTTTTGAGAAAAACCGGCGAGGGAGTTCAAACTCAAAATAACTAAAAACAATCTTTTCACATTAATCATAATAATTGATATACAAAATAATGGTGTCTGAACAACTTGTATCAGACACCATTACCGTTACTTGTTAATAACCTGTTGGAGACGAATCCGCCTCAATACCCCAACCGGGATTTTGATAGATTGGCGATTTTGAATAATCGACCGGAGCGCCGCTTGTATCGCTTCCAACCGCAGAAATCAGAAAATGTCCACTTGCAATCGGATTTAAGTAATGCGCCATACACCACTTTGCACCCGGATACGACAAACTTGTGGAAACAACCTCATACGGACGAAGATAATCGCCCAAAGCCGGATTTGAAACTTTTGCCAAAACACCCTGATATGTCAATTCGTTTGCTCTGTAATGGCTTTTGATAGCTGCGCCCCATAGTTTGAAACCTTCAAAATGATAGTAGTTGTCAATCAACTGGTCTAATGCTCGCCAGCGTTTGATGTCCTGTTCGCGCAAACCTTCCGCCATCAATTCTACACTGCGTTCACGACGGATATTGTAGAGTGTTGCATTTACTTTTTGTCCTGCCGACCACGCTCCCCAATTATTTTGTTCCTTTTCCATATCGGTGGCATTGATTGTTTTCGTATAATCGGCGTCCATTCCGGCATTGGTACGAATCTTTTTCCAGTATCCGTCGGCTTTAGCATCCAAGGTTCCGGTTTTTTCGTAGCTGGCTTCGATATAATTCAGATAGGCTTCGGTAGCGCGGAAAATAATTGAACCGTTACTTGAACCGCCGTTAGCCGTTTGTCCGAAGTCGTAATTTAGTCCTTTGCAGATGGTATAACCGGTATTGTATTTCTTTTCCGCACCGCTTTCGGCAATTTTAGGCCAGGGTTCTTCTTTGAAGCAACCACTGCTGTGTCCGGGACCTGTTGTCAGTGATTCGATCCAGTTTATTTGTCCCGGCGCTTTCAAAAACAGGCGTAAGCGCGGGTCGCGATTGTATTTTATTGCCGGAAAATCATCATCGCCTTTATACTCCGGCGAAGCATAAATCGGCAACCCGTCCTGCATCAGGAACGATTCGACCATCACTTTGGTAATGCCGCATTGATTATTGTTGCCGGCTTCGTAAAGATTCACATTGTTGGCAACACCCAGCCCCAAATCATATTTCCGCCACATCAAAACATCAGAATAGCCCGACATATTCAAATCGCCGAACATCGTGAAATAACGATTTTTTTCATACGTTTTATCGGTTTCTTTCCATGTGTTGGGGATTAATTCAATCTTATCGGCAACCGATTGAGCGGCAGTCATTGCTTCGCCAAGGAAAAACTGAATTTCGTTTTCAATGCTTCCCGATTGAAACCGGTAATTCTGATTGTACTCTTTTGTGGCGCCGGGCCAGCCCGTTCCGTTAGGTACGAAAGCCGTTCCTTTGAAATATTTCAACCAAGTGCCTTCGTATAAAGCCACACGCGATTTGAGCAAATAAGCGCAATAACGGCTCAAACGGTTTTTCTGTCCGTCAGGCGAAGAAATTTGCAACATCTCTATGGCTTTATCCAAATCGGAAAGAATAAAGCGGGCTACTTCGGTGCGGGGCGCACGTTTGCCGGCTTCGATCAAAACGTCCATTTCGTTGGGATAATTTTTCGTGATAATCGGAAAATCACCCAGCGCTTTTAATTTGCCGAAATATTCGTAAGCTCGCAAAAAATACATTTCGCCTATGTAATGTTTACAATTCTCCAAACTTCCCGATAATGTTCCGGCTTCGTATCTTGGAATGACCGTTTCGAGAAAATAGTTTATCTGCTGAATCCGGCTGAAACTCCAATCGCCTTCGGACGAACCGACTTTCCATTGGCCCGGGATATACTTGTTATCCATATCGTAAGAAGTCATCACATCCGTATTCCGGTCGGCGCGAAACGTTCCCCAATCGTAGTTTCCGACGCCGTGTGTCGGTAAAATTTGATAATTATCCGTTACGTAATTGGATAATTGCGCATCATTCCACAGGTACTTTTCGGGCGGAATTTCCGACAAGGGTTCCCTGTCTAAGAAGTCATCACACCCACTTGCAAATAACGCTATCAGCGCTGTTAATGCAAAATAAATCTGTTTTTTTAATATATTTTTCATTGTGCTTTTGTTTTTAGAAGTTAATATTTAATCCTACTGCGATCACTTTGGAGAGCGGATAGACATTTCCTGAGCTTTCCCATCCGCCGCCGATCGTTTCGGGGTCGAAAATATCGGTCAGATTGGTCAGTGTCCACAAATTTTCGCCGGAAGCGAATATTCTCAATTTGGAACATTTGATTTTTTGCGTAATTTTCGCCGGCAGCGTATAACCGAACTGAAGATTTTTCAAACGCATATAAGAGGCGTCCAAAAGATAACGGCTTTGAATTTTTTGATTTTTTCCGTTGCTGAAATACGGATTCGGATAGTAAGCATCCGTATTGGAACCAAAATAACTTTCGGTGTCTTCGGGACGGAAATAATCCAAGTGTTGTACAAAACCGGTAGAGTGCCAAATTCCGTTGCCTTCGTGATTTCCTTCGGCGCCACCGTTTGCGCCCCAGAAATAGTATTCGGTGGAAGCAAAATCACGTTTCCCTATCCCTTGAAAGAAAGCGCGTAAATCAAATCCTTTGTAATCGAAAGAAAGGTCGATAGAGAAAGCAAGGCGGGGACTGTTGTTGCCCAAAAGTTTCCGGTCGCCCGGGTCGGATAATGTTTCGGAACCGCCGGTAATTTTGTCATCGCCGTTGAGGTCGGCATACATAATATCGCCTGCATGCCATTGCGAGCCAAAAGCATCTTGCCCGCCGTTGGGTAACGAAGCCAAGTGAGCGTTCATTTCATCATCGGTCTTGGCAATACCAATCGTTTCGTAGCCCCAGATCTCGCCCATATATTTACCTGCATAGTAGTCATAAATGCGTCCGGTAGGATTATAATATTTCGTTATTTTAGTACGGTAATCACTTACCATCAGTCGAATACTGTATCCCAAATCAAATTTGAGGCGGTCGCGCCAAGTAATATCGACTTCCCATCCGCGTGTTTCCAGTTCGGTGTTATTTTTTTTAGGAACAGCATAGCCGTAAGTTGCCGGTAATGTTTCGGCAGGACCGACCATTGCCGATGTTTTGCGGAGATAATAGTCGGCAGTGATATTGAGCCGGTTATTGAAGGCTGCCAAATCGAAACCGACATCGAAAGTATTGATGCTTTCCCATGTCAAAGAAGTAGAAACCGGATTGGGCGCCCACACCCTATTGGACTTTTTACCGTCAATCAGCCAGTTGCTCTGCCCGTCTTGATTGATAGGCATTGTCAAATAAGTGGGGTAATAACTTGAGATATTGTTATTACCGAGTTCTCCATAAGAAGCACGGAACTTCAAGACTTCAACTTTTTTTCTAAAATCTTCCCAAAACGCTTCGTTGGCAATGTTCCATCCTAACGAGAAAGAAGGGAACCAATCCCATCTGTGTTCGCGGCGGAAACGGGAAGAACCGTCATAGCGCAAATTGACTTCCGCCAAATAGCGGCCGTTGTAATCATAATTCAGACGACCGAAAAATCCGGAAGTTGCCCAATCGTTGTAATAACCGCTTACTGTGGGCGTTACCGCTTCTCCGTTGTAATCTATTCCGGAAGTTCCGTTCAAACTGATCAATTCAGGGACAACGATACCGTTTCGCTGTGCATCAAATTGACGGTAGCGATATTCTTCGTCCTGAAAACCGGCCATAATCTTGAAATTATGCAGTTCATTAAAAGATTTAGCATATTCCGAATAAATATTAATGTTAGAAAAATTTACCCGCGAAGCAAATTCATATACTTCGCCCTGCGAATTTTTGTTTCCGTAAGCAATCGGATTTCCATCCACATCATGATTATAAGTAACCAAACTATACCAGTTTCGGAAATTATCTTCGGAGCGGTAGTTAAATTCGGCGAAAGTTTTCCATCCCTTTATCGGTTCCAATACCAACTGTGCCTGTTGATAAAGCTGGTCTTTTTGGTACATATCCTGACCGCCGTCGCGCAAACCCAATGCCGGCG
>JAITAH010000408.1 GCA_031284225.1 Dysgonamonadaceae bacterium
GTTAGAAAACTCTCCCGAATGGTTATATACTCTTGCATCATTTGGGTTTCAATTCGATGGCTTTGTTATATGCCTCAATAGCTTTGTCTTCGTCGTTTTTGTAATAATAAGCATTTCCCAGATTTTTATATGTCTTTGCCTGATTCGGGTTCAATTCAATGGATTTCTTAAACGCCTCAATGGCGTTATCATATTCGCCTTTGTTTTTATAAACAATTCCTAAGTTGTTATATGTGTCTGCCTGATCCGGCTTCAACTCAATGGCTTTCTTAAACGCTTCAATGGCCAGGTCATATTCGCTTATGTAACAAAGAAGAATTCCCTTATCGGAATATTTTTTAGCCTCTTTCGTTTTTTCTTCGTCGTTCATAATTTAACGCTTTTCAACAGATAAACAAACAACTTCGGGGTTGTCGGCGCCTTCGCTCGAAAGCGAGAGACGGAGGGTACCGAAATCGCCCAGCTTTACGTTCATGCCGAATACCTTGTGTTTATTTACTTGTTATATATTTTGTTACTAATTCGTATATTATTAATTCTCAATATTTTGTCATTGGCCGTTTTCCGGATGCCCGTCGCCGCTCATTTCTGTCCGTATGTACGCAAATTTCTATACGCATAGAAGTTTCACGGGATGCGCATGGAATTTTTTTTCTGTCCGCATAGAAATTTACGGGGATGCGCATGGAAATTTGCGCCTGTCCGCATGAAATTTTACCGCTATCCTGACTTAAATTCATATTCGACATACAACGACGGTGTAAATGTACAAAAAAAACGGGGATTTGATAAAATTTGTCCGACAATTTGCACATAAACCGTGTACAGCGTACAGCGGCAAGCCTTGTGTCCGGATTTTTTCCAAGCGGGATGGGGAGGGGTGAATGGGTGTCCCTATTCCCAAAAAGTAAAAGAAAGTGCAAGTTTTAGGAATAGAGTTGGGAGATTATTCCGATTTTTTTCTCCTAAATTATTTGTTT
Source organism: Dysgonamonadaceae bacterium (assembly GCA_031284225.1). The sequence goes on from JAITAH010000408.1 coordinate 981, forward strand.
ATTTCCAATAAATCCTTACTTTTGCAGCAATTAATCAGATTCATTAACATTTTAAAACCAAGATCATAGGTATGAAAGGTTTTAATCTACTCCAAGTTCAGTTTTTTGTCGTTTTCCTGTTGTCTTTTCAGGGGGTGTGTGCATCGGATGCCTGGCTTTCGACCGGCGCGCGTTCGTTTTCGCTGGGGAATATCCATTCGGTCGGCGATGAGTGGCTCAATCCGGCGGCAGTGTCGTTTACGGAGGGAAAGCAAATCGGTTTGTCGGTTTTCAATCGTTTTCAAATGAACGAATTGAATACGGGGGGATGCTATTTCGCATTTCCAAATAAATACCTCGACGCCGGCGTCCGGTTCTCAACGTTTGGGTATGAAGAGTACCGGCTCACGCAGCTACAGGGTAGTTTTGCTAAAAAGATACGGACGAATCTGGCTATCGGTATTCAGTTGAATTACAGGCATACCCGGTCGCATTGGGAAGAAGATTCGCAAGGCGGTTTTTCGTCCGGTCTGGGGATTTACTACCGGCTCAACGAACAGGTGGATTTGGCCTTGCTGGGCGAAAATTTGCTTTGCTTTTCAGACGAAGACGTGTGGCGCTGGCTGGCCGGCTTGCAATACCGCGTTTCGGAAAGTGTCGCTTTCTTTTTGGAAACCGGTTACGACCGGGAAAAAACTTTCCGGTTTTCGGCAGGGGTGGATTATGCAATTTTTGAACAGTTTCATATCCGTTCGGGCTACGATTCGGATTCCGGAATGCCTGCTTTTGGCGTGGGTTACAACTGGAATCGCTGGCAAGTGGATGTGGGCTTTTCTTTCCATTCGGTGTTGGGAATGAGCAGTATCATTGGAGTCATGTACAAATTCTGAAACCGCGATGAAAAACCGAAACTATCTATTGATTCTTAGCGTTCTGCTGTACGCATTACCGGTTGCTGCCCAAGTGATAGACCGGAACAATTCGGAATGGATGCGTTATCTGGAAGAATTGGCCGGCGAGGAAGAAGCAGACAATGAAGCGCTGGCCGATTTGTATGAAGAACTGTCCTCGCTCGTGGAAAACCCGTATAATCTTCAGACCGTTACGAAAGAGGAACTGGAAAAGTTGCCTTTTCTCACCGCTCTGCAAATCGAGAATATCCTGTATTACATTTATAAATTCGGTCCGCTGGTCGATATTTCCGAGTTGAAGAATGTGGAAGAACTGGATTTTCAAACCATTACTTATCTATTGCCGTTTGTGTATGTCGGCGAAGTTCAGCCTCCGGTTCCGGTCGGGACGGTGCGCGATTGGCGATACAGCCGGCAGGAACTGCTGTTGCGCACGAATTTTACCGTGCAGGAAAAAGCCGGTTTTCAGGATAACAGCTATGTCGGCAGCCCGTATTACGGCAGTTTTCGTTACGAATTCAATTACAGGGATAAGATGCAATTCGGCGTCAGCGGCGAAAAAGACGCGGGCGAAAAAGGATTGGATTATTTGACTTTCAATCTGAATTTCAAAAATTCGGGTATTCTGGAAGCCTTGCATTTCGGCAATTACCGGTTATCGTTCGGGCAAGGATTGGTGATGAACACCAGTTTTTCGATGGGTAAAACGTCCGATGCCGTCAATATTCATCAGAAAAGCGTCGGTATTCAGCGGCATATTTCCACCAACGAAAGCCAGTATTTCAGCGGGATAGCGGGAACGTTGCGCCGGGGCGATTTCCGGCTTCACTTGTTTTATTCCGATCGGCATCCGGACGCCAATGGATTCGATACCACAATTTATTCGTTGAAAACGGATGGCTATCACCGGACATACAACGATTTGCTGAAGCAGGAAACCGCCCGGATCAGCCTGTATGGCGGTAACGTGCAATGGCAGAAAAACCAATGGTCGCTGGGTCTGACCGGCGTGCGCTATGATTTCGGCGGACAAACCCTGAATCCCGACGAAAAACCCTACAACGTCTTTTATCTGCGCGGAAAAGCACATGCCAATACCGGTTTGCATTACGGTTACCGGTCGAAAAAAGTGAATTTTCAGGGGGAAACGGCCATCGACCGTTCCGGAAAAATGGCGAGTATCAGCAGTTTTTTGTTTCGTCCGGCGGCCTTTGCGGAGGGCGTTTTTTCGTTCCGCTATTACGATAAACAATACAATGCCTTGTATGCGAAGGGACTGGCCGAGTCCGGCGCCATTCAAAACGAAACGGGACTGTATTCAGGCATCCGGCTGCGGGGGTTCAAAAAGTGGGAGCTGTCGGCATATTTAGACCAGTTTGTTTTCCCTTGGCTGAAGTATGGCGTCGATACGCCCTCGTCCGGAAAAGACGTTTTGGTGCAGTTGAAATACAGTTTGCGTCCCAATTCTCCCATGGAATTGCGGTATAAATTCAAAGAAAAACAAGCGGGCAGTGAGCCGTATAAACAATATCGCTGGCGTTATCAATGGAATTATCCATGTGGCAAAACGCTGAAAATCAACACTCGCATTGATTATAACCGGTATCTGAATCCCGAAAAAAACCATCAGGGCTGGAGCTGGATGCAATCGGTTTCGTACCTGCCCCCTTCCGCGAAATTTCAGTTAGACGGCGGCGTAATCTATTTTCGTACAGATGATTGGGATACGCGCATTTCGGCGTATGAAAAGAATATCCTGTATTCGTTCAGTTTTCCTACCTATTACGGACAGGGTTTGCGGTACTATGCCGTAGTGAAATGGAAAATAATTAAATCGCTCACCGTGTATCTGAAATGGGGTTCGACCTATTATTTCGACCGAGAAACCATCGGTTCCGGCCCGGAAGCCATTCAGGGACATGAAAAAACGGATGTTTATGGCTTAATCAAATACAACTTCTAAACGGCGCTTTTGTCTTCTTCCGGATGATTGATTTCGGAGTATTCCGATGGGGAAATGCCGAAATGCTCTTTGAAAATATTACTGAAATAGGCATGCGAGGAGAATCCGACGGCATAAGCGACTTCGGCGATCGACATCTTTTTGTCGGTTAGTAATAAGGCTGCCTGCTTCAAACGAAAGCGGCGGATATAGTTTCCGGGCGATTCGTTGGTGATGATTTTTAAGCGCCGGTTGAGGTGTACGCGGCTCAATCCCAATTCTTTGCTGATAGATTCCACGCTTAAATCCGGATTGCTGATTTGGGCGCGTAACTTGTCGTTGAATTTTTGGAGCAGTTTTTCGTCCGCCGACACTACCTTGATGTTCGATTCTTCTTTCTCACCGGCGCTGTATTTATCTTTCAGCTTTTTTCGTAATTCGATGAGCTTTTGGATGCGGGTTTCCAAATGCTTCAAATTGAATGGTTTTGGAATGTAGGAATCGGCGCCCATTTCGATACCTTCAATGCGTTGTTCCACATTGGTTTTGGCCGTCAGTAAGATGATGGGGATATGGCAGGTTTTATCGTTGCTTTTCAATAATTTACACAAGGTCAGGCCATCCATTTCGGGCATAACGATATCGCTGACGATGATATCGGGCAGGTGTTTCAGCGCTTTGCCCAAGCCCTCTTTTCCGTTGTTGGCGCGATAAATGCGGTATTTGGGCGATAATTCCGTATCTAAGTAATTCAGAATATCCACATCGTCCTCTACCAGTAAAACCGTTTGTACGACAGGCGTATTCGACGTATTCCTCTTTTTCTCGTTGCCGGTTTCCGGGTCGTCATCGGTTTGAAACGAAGGTTGAACCATCATGGCCGTAGCTTCTCCGTTGGTCATACCGAATTCTTCCGGCTTGTAAGCCGCTTTATCCAATGGAAGATGAATCGTGAATTTACATCCCTGATTGGGTTCGCTTTCCACAAAAATTTCGCCGCGATGCAGTTCAATCATCATTTTGGAGAGATGCAGACCGATGCCTGTTCCCATTTTGGTATTCACCTTGTGGTCGCGAACTTGAAAAAAACGGTCAAAAATATACGCTTGGTATTCTTTCGCAATCCCGATGCCGGTATCTTCTACCCGGATTTCCACTTTTCCTTCGTTGAGGCCGATAAACAGGGTGATACTTCCGCCTTGGTTGGTAAATTTAAACGCATTGGAAAGCAAATTGAAAATCACCTTATCGATGCAATCGCGGTCGATATACACCTCCGGTAACTGGGTTTCGAGAATCAAATTGAAATCAATTTGCTTGGTGAGCGCCAATTCCTGAAACGAATCCATTATTTTTCCGACAAATTCCTGCAAAGAAGTAGGCTCGACTTTCAGTTTCAGTTTGCCTTTATCTACTGCGCGTAAATCCATCAACTGATTGACTAAACGAAGAATACGCAAAGCGTTCTGATGAATAATCTGATAGACGGAAAGCATTTTTTCCTCTTTCGTTTCTTCTTTCAGTTTTTCAATCGGTCCCAGAATCAAGGTTAAGGGTGTGCGTATTTCGTGCGATATATCCGTGAAAAATTGCAATTTGCTTTCCGACAATTGCTTTTGTTGTTCTTTTTCCATCAAAATGCGCCGTTCTTTGATCCGGTTTTCCAAATAGAGATAGACGAAGTAAGCAATGAGCAGAAGAATAATGATATAGCTTATTTTCGCCCAAATACTCAACCAGAAAGGCGGTTCGATAATAATTTTTACTTCCCGTTCGAGGAAATGGACGCCGTCGGCGGTAGCTTTCACTTTGAAAACGTATTTACCGGGATTCAGGTTGGTATAAGTAATGCTCCGGTCGGGAGTATTGACCAGCCGCCAATACTTATCGAAATTTTCCATTTGCGTATAATAAAGCACTCGTTGCGGCGTACTGTACTCAATAGCGGCGAAACGGAACGTAAAACTCCGCTGGTTGTATTTCAAATGGATGCTTTCCGATTCGTCTAACGCCTTTTCGAGTATCGGCGATTTTCTCACTTGCACTTGTTCGTTATAAATCAGCAGGTGAGTGAAAGCCAGGTAAAGCAAAGGATGTTCCTGTTCCGGAGCCGGCGGAACAAAATGCGTCAGTCCGTTGATGCCCCCAAAATACATCCGGTTATCTCGTCCCCGGTAATGACTTCCCCGGCGAAATTCGTTACTTTGAATACCATCTTTCGCATAAAAATTCAGATATTGGTTGCTTTGGGGATTATAGCGGCACAAACCGTTTCCGGTACTCAGCCACAAGTTTTGCTCACTGTCGATTTCAATACCGTTAATCATATTGTCGGGCAGTCCGTCTAAGGTGGTTCGCCGGGTAATCTCGCCCGTTTGCTTGTCGATGCGGTACAGGCCGGAAAAACCGCCCAGCCAAAGATTTCCTTGCGAATCTTCGTTGATGGTGTAAATCAATTTGTTGCTTAACAAGGTATTCAATAGAGAAGCATTGGAAAAGGTTTGAGTTTCGGGGTCGAACCGGTTCACGCCTCGTGCGGTGCCAATCCAAATTCGGTTGTTTTTGTCGAGATGCAAAGCATATACCCAGTTGTTGGATAAGCACGACTCGCGAATGCTCTCGTCGCCCGATTTATAATGTTTGATTTGCTTCGTCGCCGGATCGAAACGATTCAATCCGCCGCCATCAGTCGCTATCCACAAAATACCGTTTTTATCCTGTACAAAGGCGGAAATATGATCGAAACTCAACGCTTGCGGCGTTCCCGAATGGTAATGAGCATCGAATTTTCCCGTTTTCCGGTTATAACGGAACATCCCGTTGACGTAAGTGCCTATCCACACATTTTTATCCCGGTCTTCAAACAAAGCCGTTATCACATTGCTGGGAATAGCGGGATCCGTAGCGGTAGAAAAATGTTCGATTTGCTGATGGGCGTCATTCACCCGGTATAAGCCGTCGCCGTCGGTTCCAATCCACACATCGCCGAAACTGTCTTCGATGACGGAGATAACGCAGGAAGTTCCGATACTCCGTTGCGGGTCGAACGGATTGAAACGATAATTCCAAAAGGTATTGCCGCTGGAAGGAATAAACAGGATTCCTTTTTGGTAAAGCGCCACCCACATATTTTGTTGTTTATCTTCAAAAATATAATGCACTTTCACCTTTCTCAGGTTGCAGGCATCGAAATTCGGGTCGATATCCGGCAGTTTTTCACCGGAAGAACTGTACCGTACAATGCCCGCACCGTCGGTTCCAATCCAGATATTACCTTTTTGGTCCGGCGACAGGGCAAACACCTGTTTTTCTGCATTCGAAACGCCGGATTTGAATGTACTGAACGTTTGGCTGGGACGATCGTAGATATTTACCCCGCCGCCCAACGTTCCTATCCAGATGCGGCCGTACGAATCTTCGCAAATCGAAAACACATGATTG
>JAITAH010000269.1 GCA_031284225.1 Dysgonamonadaceae bacterium
GGTGATTCTGAAAGATTATAATTTAATCACCTCTGTTGTATTCGCGGTATCGACGGCCGTCGGGTTCGGTTTGGCCTTAGTCATTTTCTCCGGTATTCGCGAACAGTTGGCGCAAACGCATGTTCCCAAAACCATGCAGGGAACGCCCATCGCGCTGATTACGGCAGGAATTTTAGCCATGGCATTTATGGGGTTCAGCGGGATTGTTTAATAACGGTATGTTTTCGACAAATTGACGTCTTCAGCTGCTCGAAATATACTCTATCCAAATATCAGGAAAATTATCAGGCGTTAGCATTTGCTTTGTTAAGTAACAAGCGTGGTTTTGATTTCAGCAGTTTTGGCTGAAAAATAAGAACATTATAGCCCCTGATCGGAATGGAAAAAGCGCAGACAACGCTAAAAACGGCAATTATGCCAAAATCACACCTGCTTATATGTTGGCGATCAATGGCAAATGGACGGACGAACTATAAGATATATATCCATAAATGACACATAAGAAAAAACGACTATTTAACAACAAGTTATTTGTAAACAATCATCCCTATCGGCTTCCAACTCTTTGCTTCGAAATAAGACTGATGGGCTAATCACAACCGATATTCTCGCGAAGTATCTATCCGCAAAAAAACAAACAGGAGCAGTGTAAACGCCCACAAGGACGAACCGCCGTAGCTAAAAAACGGCAAGGGAATCCCAATTACAGGAGTAATTCCGATCACCATTCCGATATTCACCACTAAATGGATAAAAAGAATGACGGCTACCGAATAGCCATAAATCCGGTTAAAGGCCGAGTACTGCCGCTCCGCCAACACGATAATGCGAATGATTAGCGCCAGAAACAAAATCAGAATCAGGGCCGATCCGATAAATCCTCTTTCTTCGCCAATCGTACAAAAAATAAAATCGGTATCCTGTTCCGGCACATATTTCAGTTTGGTTTGCGTACCGTTCATATACCCTTTTCCGGTAAGACCGCCCGAACCGATAGCGATTTTCGACTGGTTTACATTGTATCCGGCGCCGCTCGGATCGTCCACCATCCCTAACGTTACCTCGATGCGCGTTTTCTGGTGCGGCTGCAATACCTCGTCGAACACATAATCGACCGAATACAGGAACCCAACGGAAACAACGGCAAACAGGATAATCCACAGATAGGTGGAAGCTCTGTACTTAATAAATAAAACGAAGAAGAAAATGCCGGTAAAAGCCAGCAACAGCCACATTACCCAGCATCCATTCAACGACACGAAAAGAGAAGCGATTCCGGTCGCCACACCCGCGCCCAATATTCCGTAAAGAATATATTTGATGTTCCGTCGCCCGGCCGGGTAATTATACAGCAGGCAGATAAGGAAAAGTTGAGTAAACGCCAGTCCCAGAAATTCGCCCGCAGGCGTTATGTACCAGATGGTCGCGGAATATCGCACGGCAACCACGAAGAGCAATATCGCCGCAAAACCGGAAAACAGGACGGCGCCCGGCATTCCTTCGCGATACAGGACAAGCACGAAAGCCAGAAACATCAGCGCCGATCCGGTTTCTTTCTGCAATAGAATCAGCGCTACCGGAAGAAAGATAAAGCCCAATACGACAAACAGACTTCGGGATTTCATGAGCTTGAAATGATAGGATCCCATAACTTTAGCGACAATCAGCGCGGTGGCAAATTTGGCGAATTCTGCCGGTTGAATCCGGATGGGACCGATTACCAGCCACGAGCGCGAGCCTTTGATCTCCGGCGCTATAAAAACGGTAATAATTAGTAAGGCAATTATCAACAAGTAAATCCAGAATGCGAACGTTTCGTACCAGCTTTTTTCGATTAGCAGTAGCGAAATTCCGATCAACAACGACGAGAGTATCCAAATCATCTGCATGCCCGCCCGTCCCGACAGGTCGAGAATACTTTTCTGATCGTAATCGTAAGTAGCGGCATAAATACTGAACCAGCCGGCAATGACCAGTATTAAATAAAGGATTACCGTAAACCAGTCAATCGTATTTCCTATTTTAGTTCTTCTGTACAACATTGCGTAAGATAACCGTATTTTTGATCCGGTCTTCCAGCCACTTTTCGGAGGCGGGAATTTCTCCTTTCAAATATTTCTGAATCATTAAGCGACCAATAGGCACTGCATTGCTGGCGCCGAATCCTCCATTTTCCACAAACGCCATAAGCGCTATTTGCGGGTCGTCCATCGGAGCGAATGCCATAAAAATCGAATGGTCGCGCCCGCTATTTTGCGCCGTACCTGTTTTTCCGCAAACAGCAATGCCTGGGATATTCGCTCCGTGGCAAGTGCCTCCCGGCCCATTCACCGCCCAACGCATACCTTCTACTACCGTTTCGTAATGTGTCTGGTCGATGCCTGTATAGCGGGGATGCGTATAAAGACTGTCTAAAGGCGTATCTTTCATCTTTTTTACTATATGCGGCGTATAAAAATATCCGCGGTTGGCGATGGTAGTTGCCAGATTGCAAATCTGAATCGGCGAAAGCGTTACTTCCTGTCCGATAGCAATGGAATAAACGGTAAAAGCATTCCAGCTTCCTTTATAGGCTTTATCATAATACATACTGTTGGGGATCATTCCCCGTTTTTCGCCCGGCAAATCCACGCCTAAGGGATAACCGAATCCTTGCGCCACCATGTAATCGCGCCATTTATCCATTGCTTTCTGGATAGAACCGTATTTTCGGTTTTCGAGCATCGCTTTCAGTCCCGAAGGGAAATAAGCGTTGCAACTGTTTCCGATGGCTCCGACCAACTTCAAGGGCGATGCATGACCATGGCAAGCCGGACGTCCGTTATTCAGCGGCCAGCCGTGAAAGCAGGAATAGGATGTTTGCGGCGTAATAATATTTTCCTGAAGAAACGTCAATGCCTGTGCGGTTTTAAATGTAGATCCCGGCGGATAGGTTCCGCTTAACGCCCGATTCAATAAAGGCGTATAGGGATTTTTCACTAACTGGTTAAATGCTTCGCTGAATTGCCGTCCGACCAGCGAAGTCGGATCATACGTGGGCATGGAAACCATACACAGGATTTCCCCCGTTTTAGGTTCAATCGCGACGATAGCGCCTAATTTGTTTTGCATCAGTTCTTCGCCGTAAGCTTGCAGGTCGATGTCGATAGAAAGGGTCAAGTCTTTTCCCGAAGCGGGGGTAACATCGTACTTTCCTTCTTCGTATTTTCCTTTGATACGCCCGTGAGCATCCCGCAAAAGGACTTCGACGCCTTTTTGTCCGCGCAACTGTTTTTCGTAGGAACGTTCCACACCGGTTTTGCCGATCAAATCGCCTCGTTGATAGTAATTGTCGTCGGCAATATTCTGCTTGTCCGCTTCGGCAATATATCCCAACACGTGTGCGGCATACGGCGAACCGTATTCCCGAATGGTACGGCTTTGAACATAAAATCCCGGAAATTTATAAATAAACTCTTGTAAAATACCATACTGCTGGGCGCTCAACTGGGTCAGGAAGGTTTGAGGAGTGTAGGAAGAATACCCCGGATTGTTTCGCTTGTCTTTGATTTCGGCCAGGCGTTTCCGGAAGCGTTCGACGGGAATGTCCACTGCCCGGCAAAAAGCCAAGGTGTCAAATTCTTGTGTTTCCCGCATAATCACCATCACATCGTAAGCCGGTTGGTTATAAACCAGCAATTTGTCGTTCCTGTCGTAGATTACGCCACGGGAGGGATACAGCGTTTTTGGAAAAAACGCATTATTATCGGCCCATGTTTTGTAAAAGGGATTTAACACTTGTAAACGGAAAAGCTGAACAATATAAATGAGTACTACCACACAAACAATAGCAATCAATACTGTTTTACGCATATCCGAGTTGAAACCGTTCGTTTTCACTTTTTCGCGACATCAGAATTAATACTTTCAAAAGCAAAGATAAGCAATATTGTGAGAACAAGACTGCCTGTTATGCGAAAAATTAACGACAAGGGATCAAAAAAAGATAAAGATTCGGTAGTAAACAAAACGATGTGATGCAACAAAGCCATCATTAACGCATAGCGAAGAAAAGCAGCCTTTCCCAACGAATGGAACGAGGGGAAATAATTCTCATACAAGTCGCGGGGCGCAAACCAATCCAAGAACGACTGCCGGGACAATCCAATGACCACGCAGGCCAGCATATTCATTCCCAACGTATAATTGAACAGATCGACACACAAACCCAAAACAGCCGATAGCGCCAGCGTCCAGTTCCGGTTCATAGCGCCCGGCAATTTGATAATAAAATAGATGTAAAGCAAAGGAGTAGCGTACCCGAAAAGATGTATCTTATCGAACAAAGATATCTGCAATGCTATCAGCAGAATAAACAATACTATCCGTCCTGTTGTCGTACCTGACATATTAATCGGCGATTTGCGGGTTCAAAATACGTTCTTCCAATTCTTTTTGTTCGTCTTGAAAACGGTTGGTTACGATCAGCGCTTCGTTCAAATTATTGAAATTCGTAAATAATCGGATCTGTAACGACCGGTAATTATCGTCCCGTTCTTTCTGCGTCTCCACAATGGAGCCTATAGGTATCCCTTTCGGAAACACCGTAGAATAGCCGCTGGTTACAATCGTATCGCCGGGTTCAAACGCCGCAAACCGGGGTATTTCGGTCAGATACGAAAACCGTGCATCTTTTCCGTCCCATACCAGCGGGCCGTAATAATTGTTGTGCTGGATTTTGCCGTTCAACTTGTATTTTGTGTTCAAGAGCGAAATAACCGTAGAAAAATGCGGGGAAGTGTTGACGACGACCCCCGCCACTCCATTCGCAGAAAGGACGCCCATATCGGGTCGGACGCCGTCGGCGGAACCTTTGTCCAGCGTCATATAATTTTCGAGGAGGAAAACGCTGTTATTGACCACTTGGGCGGGAATAAACCGATAGACCAGCGAATCCATGATTAAACGGCCGGGATCGGCCTCGTCATTCTGCACAGTTATCCAACGATTTTGGTAAGCATAAAGTTCCGTTTCCAATTCTGCCAACCGTTTCGACAGGTCGGCGTTAGCGCTTTTCAGGTAGAGATAAGAGCGAAAATAATTGGTTACAGAATAAACGTTTCCTGCAACTTCCCGCATCACTTGTAAATATTTACTCCGCTGAAACTGATTGTTGTTTACAATCAGCCAAACAGACAGATAAACTAATATACAAAACAGCAGCCAATGGATATTCTTAAAAATGAACTGGAATAAATTTCTCAATTTACCGCATTAAAAATTTAAATTTGTTGATATTTTTCAGCGCTATCCCTGTTCCTTTCGCTACGGCGTGCAACGGATCGTCGGCAATATGGAAAGGAATATTGATTTTATCTTGCAAGCGCCGGTCTAAACCTTTCAAAAGGGCGCCGCCGCCGGCTAAGTAAATGCCATGGCGTACAATATCGGCGTACAATTCGGGAGGCGTATTTTCCAAAGCGCTCAAAACGGCCATTTCTATTTTGGAAACGGATTTATCTAAACAGTGGGCGATTTCCTGATACGAAACCGGCACTTCCATCGGCAAAGCCGTCATTCGGTTCGGACCGAAAACGACATAATCTTCGGGGGGATCTTCCAGGTTGACTAATGCGGAGCCGACATTGATTTTAATCAATTCGGCCGTGCGCTCGCCTACTTTCATATTGTGTTGGCGGCCCATGTATTCTATGATATCGGCCGTCAAATCGTCCCCTGCAATGCGGATCGATTTATTGGATACGATACCGCCCAGAGAGATAACGGCAATTTCGGTGGTTCCGCCGCCGATGTCCACAATCATATTACCGTCGGGCGCCGACACGTCCAGTCCGATACCGATTGCGGCCGCCATAGGTTCGTAAACCATATAAACATCGCGACCGCCGGCATGTTCGGCCGAATCGCGCACCGCCCGGATTTCCACTTCGGTGCTGCCGGAAGGAATACATACGACAATCCGCAACGAGGGGGCAAACAGATAACTCTTGTTGTTGATCATCTTAATCATACCCCGAATCATTTGCTCGGCGGCATAGAAATCGGCAATCACGCCATCGCGCAACGGGCGTATGGTTTTAATGTTACTGTGCGTTTTTCCCTGCATTTTCTGCGCTTCGGAACCAATAGCCATCAGCCGTTCGGTCCGGTCGTCTAAAGCCACTACGGAGGGTTCATCTACTACGATTTTACCATCTTGAATAATAACGGTATTCGCAGTCCCTAAATCTATGGCTATTTCCTGTGTAAACGAAAATAATCCCATGCTTGTATTTCTTTTTAATGTTTGAAATGACGGATACCCGTCATTACCATTGCTATATTATTTTTATTACAATATTCTATCGATAAATGATCTTTGATCGAACCGCCGGGCTGAATCACCGCCGTAATACCTGCTTCGTTCGCGATTTCCACACAATCGGGAAACGGGAAAAAAGCGTCGGACGCCATAACGGCTCCCTGTAAATCGAAACCGAACGACCGCGCTTTCTCAATGGCCTGTTTCAGCGCATCCACCCGCGAAGTTTGACCGGCGCCGCTGGCGCAAAGTTGTTTGTTTTTTACCAAAACAATGGCGTTCGACTTGGTATTTTTTACTAATTTATTGGCGAACAGCAAGTCTTCGACTTCCTGCGGCGTGGGCGACGAGTCGGTAACGGTTTTCAAATCGGCCGCCGTTTGGATACTGGCGTCTTTGTCCTGCGCCAAAACGCCGTTCAGCAGCGAACGGAATTGCAGCGTGGCTACCGGACGTTGTTTTTGTATCAAAATAATTCGGTTTTTCTTTTGTTTCAGGATTTCCAGTGCGCCGGTCTCGTAAGCCGGAGCGATAATCACTTCAAAGAAAATTTGATGGATTTCTTTTGCTGCTGCTGCGTTTACCGGAGCATTGCTTATCAGTACGCCCCCGAATGCGGAAACCGGATCGCCCGCCAATGCCGCCTGCCAGGCCGCTTCGACCGTGGAACGGGAAGCTATACCGCAAGCATTGTTATGTTTGAGAATAGCAAAAGTACATTCGTCGAATTCGCCGATCAAATCGACGGCCGCGTTAATATCCAATAAGTTGTTGTAAGAAATTTCCTTTCCTTGTATTTGTTCAAACAGCGCATCGAAATCGCCGTAAAACACGCCTTTCTGGTGCGGATTTTCTCCATACCGAAGCGTTTGGGCATTATCCTGCGCCTGACGGAAATACCGGCCTTCGCCCGCATCGAAATAATTGAATATCGCCGTATCGTATCCCGACGAAACGGCAAAGGCTTCCCTGGCAAACCGGCGACGCTCGTCCAGCGTCGATTGCGCGCCTTGCCGTGTAAGCATATCGTTCAAAGCGGCGTACTGGGCTTGGGAAGCTACTACCACTACATCCTGAAAATTTTTGGCGGCCGCCCGAATCAGGGAAATACCGCCAATGTCGATTTTTTCGATAATCTCCGCTTCTTCCGCTCCCGAGGCCACGGTTTCGCGGAACGGATACAGATCGACAATGACCAGATCGATTTCCGGAATCCCGTATTCAAGAATTTGCGTGCGGTCGCCCGAATGAGCGCGACGATTCAGAATGCCTCCGAACACTTTGGGATGCAACGTTTTGACTCGTCCGCCCAAAATAGACGGATAACCGGTTAAATCTTCCACCGGCCGACAGGGGATTCCTAACGTTTCGATAAACAGTTGAGTACCTCCTGTTGAATACAGCACAACGCCTTCCCGATGCAGTTTCAACAAGATTTCATCCAATCCATCCTTGTGGAATACCGACACGAGAGCGTTTTTAATTTGAACGGGCACAGGCATATTTAAATCAGGGTTGTTTCCTCTTGATTGAGGTTACAAAATTAACTATTTACTTTGACATAATCAACACTGTGGAGCAGGAAATAATGTTCAGTCTTCTTCTATTAACATATCTGCGGCTATTTGGCCGGCTTTTTCTTTGCCGGTCAGTTCGGTTAAAAGCGTTAAGCCGAAGGCAAACACGCTGCCGGGGCCTTTTGCGGTGATAACCGTTCCGTCTTTGACCACGGGAGCGTCCACGTGGATAGCGTTTTTCAATCCGGCTTCAAAACCGGGATAAACCGTTGCCCGTTTGCCGTTCAGCAAGTCTAATCCGCCCAAAACAAAGGGAGCGGCGCAGATGGCGGCAATCCGTTTGCCTTCCTTGTGGTATTGAAGCAGCAGCGCATTCAGGCCTTTATGTTCGCTCAGATGCTTGGCGCCGGGCATGCCGCCGGGCAAAACCAGCAGAACTCCGCCGGAAAAATCCGCGGCTTCAAACAATTGATCCGCTACGACCGGTATGCCGTGCGCTCCGGTAACTACCGGCTGTCCTGTAATGGATACGGCGATTACTTCTACGCCGCCGCGCTTCAACATGTCGAGGATTACGACAGCTTCCGTTTCTTCAAACCCTTCTGCTAAGAATACAAATGCTTTCATATAGTTTCTAATTTGTAAGCATGACAAAAGTACATAAAATAATCGACATTACACGCAGGTGGATAAAAATAGATCGGAGAGAAGACGCTGTGCCGGCAATATTGCGGAATTATAGATCCTGATTTTTTAGGCAAAATATGTTAATTTTTTGGCTTTCTCATTCTATTTTGATAGTTTTGTAGCTCGCTTCAAAATTAAATAGAATGAAAAATTTAAGATTATTAATTGAAATAGTGGCATTTAGATTTATTTTTTTGTTCTTTTCTTTGCCTGTTTTTTCTCAGGTTCAAGAGGATCAAAATCTGGTATCGATTATTGGAACAGGAGATATCATGTTGGGTTCCAATTATCCTTCCAAAGCCAAACTTCCCGCTTACGACGGAGAACAATTGCTGCGAAACGTAAAAGATATTTTGCGCGATGCAGACCTTACTTTCGGAAACCTCGAAGGATGTTTTCTCAACGAAGGAGGACAGGTCAAAGCATGCAAAAGCGGATGCTATTTCTTCCGTATGCCCGACCGGTATGTGAATCACTTATTAGAAGCCGGTTATGATGTGATGAATATAGCCAATAACCACATGGGCGATTTCGGCGCCGCCGGACGTGCCAATACCGTAAAAGTATTGAAAGAAGCCGGTTTGTATTATGCCGGTTTGGAAAATGTTTGCGAAACGTCTGTTTTTGAAATCAATGGAATCAAATATGGATTTTGTGGATTTGCGCCTAATACGGGAACCGTCAGGATTACTAATTTATCTTATGCCAAAAAATTAGTCGCAAAATTGGACGCCGAATGCGACATTGTTATCGTCTCTTTTCACGGAGGAGCGGAAGGAAAAGCGCATAACCGGGTAAGCCGGCGAACAGAAACTTTTTACGGAGAAAATCGCGGCAATGTATATGAGTTTGCTCATGAAGTGATCGACGCGGGAGCTGATATTGTTTTCGGACACGGGCCGCACGTGGTTCGCGCCGCCGAATTGTATAAAGACCGTTTCATCATTTACAGCATGGGAAATTTTTGTACTTCCGGCGATTTCAGCATCAGTGGAATTAGCGGTTATGCTCCTATCGTAAAAGTATTTACCGACAAAGAAGGAAAATTTGTCAAGGGACAAATATTTTCTTTCCTGCAAAAAGATAAATCCGGTCCGGTTGCCGACGATAAATATTCCGCAGCCAAAGAGATAAAACGCTTGACTGAATTAGATTTTCCTCAAACCGGTTTGACCATTTCGGAAGAAGGACTTATCGAAAAGAAGGCGTCTCAACGGGCACAAATGGAAGAATTGTTCTATTCAAAACCTGAAAATTCTTTTTTAACGGAAGCGCAATGGCTAAAAGATTCAATTACAATCCCTCAACATATCATCGATTTTTCGAAACAATACTTGGGCGTCCCTTACCGAAGAGGATCCAAAGGCCCTAAATCGTTCGATTGTTCGGGTTTCACGTCTTTCGTCTTCAAAAATTTCGGATATCGTTTGAGTTCATCCTGTGCACAGCAAATTTCTCAGGGAACACAGATAGGAAAAGAAGAACTGAAAACCGGCGACTTGATTTTCTTTAAAGGCCGGAATGCCCAATCAAGCCGTGTAGGACATGTCGGAATTGTACTTTTCAACGAAGAAGGAAATGTTACATTTATTCATGCTTGCCGCCGGGGCGTCAGTATAGATGAATTAAACAAATCGACTTATTATAAACCTCGCTATATAACCGGTATCCGAGTATTGGAAGAAAACTCCTGACAAATGGACATAGATATTATATGCTCGCGCAATACGTTTGCGGAATTAAAGCTCAATATTTTTTCTTCTGTTTAAAAACATTTATATTTGCACAAATAAAAAAATTCAACAGTCATGAGTGTAATAAAACATGTAGAACAACAGGCGGAGGAGAAAATGCTTCATGCATTAACGTACCTCGAAGAAGCGCTTTCCCGCATCCGCGCAGGAAAAGCGAATGTGCATATTCTGGACAACGTCAAAGTGGAATATTATGGCAGCATGGTGCCGTTGTCGAACGTATCGACGGTTTCGACGCCCGATGCGAAAACGATTACTATTCTTCCCTGGGAAAAAAACATGATGAAATCCATTGAAAAAGCTATTCAGGATTCGGATGTGGGCATTACGCCCGAAAACAACGGCGAAATCATCCGGCTCGGTATTCCTCCGTTGACCGAAGAGCGCCGCAAACAATTGGCGAAACAATCGCGCGGGGAATCCGAAAATGCTAAAATTGGAATCCGTAACGCCCGGCGCGACGCTATCGATGCATCGAAAAAAGCCGTGAAAGAAGGCGTTTCGGAAGACGACGGGAAAGAAACCGAAGGCGCTATCCAAAAACTTCACGACAAATACCTGAAAAAAGTCGATGAAACGCTCGCCGTCAAAGAAAAAGAAATCATGACCGTGTAAGATTCCTGTGAAAGGTTTAGTAGTTAAAAACACGGGTAGCTGGTATCAGATAAAAACCGATGACGGGCGTTTGATCGATACGAAACTGAAAGGTAATTTCCGTTTGAAAGACATTCACAGCACGAATCCGGTGTCGGTGGGCGATCGGGTCATTATCGAAGAAAATACGGAAGGTACGGCTTTTATCTCCGAAATCGAAGACCGGAAAAATTATATGATTCGCCGGTCTTCCAATCTTTCGAAACAGAGCCATATTATTGCCGCCAATCTCGATCAGGTTTTTCTCATCGCCACCGTCAACTATCCGATTACTACTACTACGTTCATCGACCGGTTTTTGGCAACGACCGAAGCGTATCGGATTCCGGTCGTCCTTTTCTTTAATAAAACCGACCGCTACGATGCGGACGACGGGGAATATCTGGATGCGTTGATTCATCTATACGAAACCGTCGGTTATCCTTGTTACAAATTGTCGGCGCAAAAGGACGAAAGCCTCTCGTTGATGGCGGATTTGCTGAAAAATAAAACCACATTGCTTTCAGGCCATTCAGGAGTAGGAAAATCGACCATTATCAACCGGTTAGTTCCCGGAGCGAAACAAAAAATCCGGGAAATATCCGAATATCACAACAAAGGGATGCACACGACTACTTTTTCGGAAATGATCGAATTGCCCGGAGGCGGTTATGTCATCGATACGCCGGGGATTAAAGGTTTCGGCCTGTTCGATATGGACGAAATGGAAATATCCCACTATTTCCCGGAAATCTTCCGTTTTTCAAAAAATTGTAAATTCAATAATTGTACGCACCGGCGCGAACCGGGGTGCGCCGTTCGACAGGCCGTAGAGGAACGGTTTGTCAGCGAATCGCGCTATCAGAGTTATATTAATATGTTAGACGATAAACATGAAAATAAGTACAGAGAAGCCTTTTAAGGCTTATAAACAGACAGTTATACAAGAAGTTCAAGACCAGTTTTTCATTCTGGTCGGCCTGTGTATGTATGCTTTTGCGTGGACCGGATTTTTGCTGCCCTCCCAAATCACCACCGGAGGCGTAACCGGTATTGCCGCTCTTGTTTTTTATGCCACTAAAATTCCTGTGGCGATACCGTATTTCTGTATTCAGGCGGTATTACTGGTATTTTCCATTAAAATATTCGGATTCAAATTCAGTCTGAGAACCATTATCAATGTCTTTATCTTGACGTTACTTCTGTCTTTTTTCCAGTCGCATATCAAAGAACCTTTGGTGAAAAACCAGACGTTTATGGATTGCATACTGGGCGGTATCGTCTGCGGAGCGGGATTAGGCCTGGTTTTCAATTTCAAAGGGAGCACCGGCGGAACCGATATCATCGCCATGATTATTAATAAATACCGGCACATCTCGCTGGGAAAAGCCTTGTTAATTTGCGACGTCATCATCATCAGTTCGTCTTTTCTTATTTTCCACAGCATAGAAAAAATCGTTTTTGGGTTCGTGGTGATGGGTGTTTCGTCTTATACGGTCGATATGGTTTTGAACGGCGCACGACAATCGGTACAGTTTTTCATTTTTTCCGATAAACACGACGAAATTGCCGACGCCATCAACCGACAGGCGCGCAGGGGCTGCACTCTGTTGGACGGAACCGGCTGGTATTCCCAAAAGCCTGTAAAAGTGATTGTTGTGATGGCCAAGAAAAACGAGTCGGTTACTATTTTCCGTATTGTGAAAAGCATCGACCCCAACGCTTTTATTTCCCAAAGCACCGTTATCGGCGTTTACGGGAAGGGTTTTGATCCTATTAAAACGTAATAAGAAAATTTAACAGATTCTTAACACAAATTACGAAAAAAGGCTTGCATGATATTCTATTATGCGTTACTTTTGTAGCGTGGTTTTTTCATAATAGTATTAGATTTAAGGTTAACAAGATTGGATTAGGGAGTTCGTGAGAATTCCCTCTTCTTTTTATCCCTCGCGCAAACAGATCGTCATATTTTTGTCATACTATTTTCAAAGTACCGTTAAACCGATGCTATACCTTTGTAGAGCTAATAAAAATTGATTTACGATGACAAAACAGTTTATTTTATCAGCCGTTATCTTTCTTACAAGTATAACCGCGGTACAAGCTCAAAAGATCAAAGGTTCTGACACCGTTCTTCCCCTGTCGCAAAAAGAAGCGGAAAATTACATGAAAAAACATCCCTCGCAGACGATGGTCGTAACCGGAGGCGGAAGTGGCGTAGGTTTATCGGCGCTCATTGAAGGAACCACCGATATTGCCCAATCTTCACGTAAAATTAAATTCGACGAAAAACGGAAAATACAGGCCAGTGGTCAGACGATCAAAGAAGTAATTATTGCTTATGATGCTTTGGCCATTGTTGTGCATCCGCAAAATCAAGTAACGAATCTGACGCGGGAGCAATTGGAAGGCATTTTTACCGGAAAAATTACCAATTGGAAAGAAGTGGGCGGCAGTGATTTGAAAATTATTCCGTATTCGAGGGAAACCTCTTCGGGAACTTACGAGTTTTTCAAAGAAAGCGTACTGAAAAACAAGAATTACAAGAGCGGTATCATGAGTATGCCTGCCACCGGAGCGATTGTTCAATCGGTTAGCCAAACCAAAGGCGCTATTGGTTATATCGGCGTGGCTTACCTCAATAAGAATATCAAAGCTATTCATGTGTCTTACGATCAGGGAAAAACATTCGCGGCGCCTTCGGTATTGACAGCTAAAAACGGAAGTTATCCGATTGTCCGGCCGCTATTTTACTATTACATTACCCGGTTCGAAAAACAAGTGCGTCCATTCATCGACTATATTCTTTCAACCGAAGGTCAGAAAACAGTAAGTGAAATCGGATTTATTCCATTGTAATGAAGCGTTTATTTGAACGAATTATCGAATTTTTACTCGCCATCAGCGGGACAATTACCACGTTGGTTATCCTGTTGATGGTGGTTTTTCTTTTTAAAGAGGGGTTGGGCTTTTTTCGCAATTTTTCCATCGAAAAGGGGTATGTTCTTTGCCTGAATAAAGCAAATCCCGTCAATCGATTGACGTCTGCCCAAATCAAACAGATATTCGACGATGAAATTGAGAATTGGAACGAAGTGGGCGGCAACGATGAAGCAATTGTCCCTTTCCGTTTGGATGAAATTTTCGACCGGTATCCCGAAGAAGTATGGGGCGAAAATTACGAACGCCTTCCGGAACGATTGGAAGCAGTAATCGACGAAACGCCGGGTATCCTTGCTTTTCTTCCGGTTCAATATTTACCGGAGGCGAAAATTCTGAACAGCGAACGTTTGTATCCGTCCGATTTTTTTGCCGGAACCGAATGGATGCCTACCGCGACGCCGGCTCCGCAATTCGGTTTGTTACCGCTCCTCGCAGGCGCTTTATGGGTCAGTTTCTTTGCCATCCTGATTGCTTTGCCGCTGGGATTGGGCGTATCGGTGTATCTTTCGGAATTAGCCGGACCTCGGATGCGCCAGTTCCTGAAACCGGCCATCGAATTACTGGCAGGAATTCCTTCGGTAGTATATGGATTTTTCGGATTGGTCGTACTGGCGCCGCTCATACAAAAAACCTTTCATCTGCCGGTTGGCGAAACCGCTTTTGCCGGCAGCTTGATATTGGCCATTATGGCCTTACCTACCATTATTACCATAGCGGAAGATGCGATGCAAAATACGCCTCAAGCCATGCGGGAAGCCAGTCTGGGCTTGGGCGCCAATCATTGGCAAACCATTTATCGCGTCGTTATTCCTTATTCCATTTCCGGAATTTCGGCGGCTGTCGTACTCGGAATCGGGCGAGCTATCGGCGAAACGATGGCGGTATTAATGGTTACCGGCAATGCGGCCGTTATTCCTCATTCGTTGTTCGAACCGGTGCGGACAATTCCGGCAACCATTGCCGCAGAACTCGGCGAAGCTCCGGCAGGAGGCGCACACTATCAGGCGTTGTTCCTCTTGGGATGTGTCTTGTTTATTATCACTATGATAATCAGTATATCGGCAGAAATAATTTCTAAAAAACAACCGAAAGGAATAGTATGACGAACAGACAGATTAAAAACAGCTTGTAATGCATAAGAAAACAAAACAAAAAATAGCGTTTATCCTCTTCCGAAGCCTGAGTTTCGTCGTGGTCGCTATTCTTTTCTGGATACTGGGGTTTATTATTTATCATGGTATCGGAGTGATTGACTGGGAATTTCTGACAACGGCTCCCAGCGACGGTATGACCGGCGGAGGCATTTTCCCTGCCATTTTCGGAACGCTTTGCTTAGTGGCCGGAAGCTCGATAGTGGCTTTTCCTTTAGGCATTTTCTCGGCCATTTATACTTCCGAATATGCCGGCAACGGATACATTGTCCGGTTTATCCGCTTCATGACCAATAATTTAAGCGGCATTCCGTCCATTATTTTCGGATTGTTTGGTATGGCTTTATTTGTCAATACTTTAGGATTTGGCGATTCTATCATTGCCGGTTCGTTAACATTGGGATTATTGACTTTACCGCTGATAATACGAACCACGGAGGAAGCGTTGAAAGCCGTACCGGATACTTTTCGTACCGGAAGTCTGGCGTTAGGAGCGACAAAATTACAAACCGTCCGGCGGATTACGTTGCCGATGGCATTCCCCAACATCATCACCGGATTAATCCTGTCGATTGGACGGGTTTCGGGAGAAACAGCGCCTATCCTGTTTACGGTAGCCGCCTATTTCCTTCCCAAACTTCCGCAATCGATATTCGATCAGGTAATGGCGCTTCCCTATCATTTGTATGTAATTGCCACCAGCGGAACGGATTTGGAAGCGACCCGTCCACTGGCTTATGGCACAGCATTGGTGTTGATTGTTATTGTGTTCCTGATAAATTTATTAGCTTCTTTTCTACGGAAAAAATTCAGAAAAATGTAAAAACGGTATGCTCGAAACAAAAGATATTAATTTTTACTACGGTCAGTTTCATGCTTTGAAAAACATCAGTATGATTATGAACGATTATACGGTTACGGCATTTATCGGACCGTCGGGTTGCGGAAAATCTACTTTCCTGCGTTTGTTTAACCGGATGAACGACCTGATTCCGGATACTCATTTGACAGGTCAATGCCTGATCGACGGACAGGATATTTATCAGAAATCGATCGATGTAACCGAACTTCGGAAGAACGTCGGAATGGTATTCCAGAAACCCAATCCTTTTCCGAAATCCATTTTCGAAAACGTAGCTTACGGCCTTCGCGTGGATGGCATTAAAAACAAACAGTTTATCAATCAACGGGTGGAAGAGTCGTTGAAAAGCGCCGCTCTTTGGGAAGAAGTGAAAGACAAACTGAAAAAATCGGCTTTGGAGTTATCCGGCGGACAGCAACAGCGTTTGTGTATCGCGCGTGCATTAGCCATTGAACCTTCCGTTATTCTGATGGACGAACCGGCTTCGGCGCTCGACCCGATATCGACTTCCAAAATCGAAGATTTAATCCACAGTTTGAAAGCAAAATACACCATCGTCATTGTTACTCACAACATGCAACAGGCCGCCCGCATAAGCGATAAAACGGGCTTTTTTATGTTGGGCGAACTGATCGAATTTAACGATACGAAAAAAATATTCCTGAATCCTGAAAAAGAAGCTACGCAAAATTATATTACCGGAAGATTCGGTTAAAACAGGGTTATCCGGATAGGCCTCCGTTTGCCGTCCGATACCAACTTATTATTTATTAATAATATCAAAAGATAATGAAACACGCTGAAAAAGAATTACTTATACTGAAAGAAGAAGTCAGCCAAATGTGGCAATTAGTCCTTTCTCAATTAGATAAGGCAAAAATAGCTTTCTTGAATAATGACTTTGAAATGGCCCGCGAAGTCGTGAGTCGTGAAAAACGGGTCAACTCCTACGAATTGAAAATCGACAGCGACTGCGAAAATTACATTGCCCTCTACAATCCCGTAGCCATCGATTTGCGTTTAGCGCTTTCATTGTTTAAGATTTGCAGTACTTTAGAGCGAATCGCCGACTTTGCGGAAGGAATCGCCCGCCACATAATAGAAGAAAACTGCGAGCCTTTTACCGCCGAAATGAAAGCTAATTTGCGCATCGAAACCATGTTTGATACGGCCATTGAGATGCTTTCCGACAGTTATACGGCATTGGATTCGGAAAATACCCGACTCGCGGGAAAAATCCTGTCGAAAGATGAGATTGTGGACGAAATTTACATCCATTCCATGACTGTTTTGGCGGAAGCTATCCGCAACCAGATTATTACGCCGGAATGTGGACTGAAAACCCTGTTAGTCATGCGGAAAATCGAACGAATCGGCGACCATTGCAGCAATATTGTCGAAGAAATTGTATTTTACATTGATGCAAAAGTATTAAAACACAATAAAAATTCTCTACCTTTGTCCATATAAAGATTTCATTCTCAATTTGAAAAATATGATGGAAAACATACTGATTGTAGATGATAACAAAAGCATCTGTGAAATTCTGGAATTCAACCTTTCCAACGAGGGATACCAGGTAGAATGCGCTTATTCGGCGGAAGAGGCTTTGGAAAAACTGACTCCTCAACATGCGCTGATTTTGTTGGACGTGATGATGGGCGAAATGTCCGGCTATAAAATGGCGGAAAAACTGCGGAAAGAAAAAAAATCCATTCCGATTATTTTCCTGACGGCCAAAGATACTGAAAACGACATGCTTACGGGATTTTCAGTGGGCGCCGACGACTATATTTCCAAACCGTTTTCGATCAAGGAAGTGATTGCCCGGGTAAAAGCCCTGTTGAAACGATCGGGAATCACCCAAAAAAGCAACGAAAGCCTGCCGGAAAAAAGCAAACTTGTTTTCGACGACCTGATTATCAATCTTGATACGAAGGAATTGATTATCGGCAGCGAAATTATTCCTTTGACGCGAACGGAATTTGAAATCATCACGCTACTGGCTTCCAATCCGGACCGGATTTTCGAACGGGAAGATATTATCGATCTCCTTTGGAAAGATTCCCCTTACATTACCGAACGAACCATCGACGTCCACATTGGAAGATTACGGAAAAAATTAGGCGACAAATCGGCGTTGATTGTCAGCCGCCCCGGCTACGGTTACCGCTTTAACGAATTGGGCAAATGAAACAGACGTTTACCTGGAAACTGACTTTCAGCTTCTGTCTGATTTTGATCGTTTTTTCCGCAGGTATCATTCTTTGCGAACAACATCAGGAGCGAAAATACAAGACGGAAGCCATGGAAGACCGGCTGGACGATTACACGGAAATCATCTATAAATACCTCTGCCGGCGCTCCGGCGAACCGTTTCCGGAAATGGATCGTTTGCTGGCGCTCCTTCCTGCCCATTTACGCCTGACGGTGATCGACGCTTCCGGTAGCGTACGGTATGATAATCAACTGAATATCACGTCGGCCATTGAAAATCACGCCAATCGGCCGGAAATTCAAAAAGCGGCCAAAACGGGAAAGGGGAGCGACGTCCGCCTTTCCGCTTCTACCCGAAAAGAATATTTATATTATGCAAAATATTTAGGCGATCAATACATCCGGGTAGCTTTGCCTTATGATATTGAAGTCAAACATTTTCTGAATCCGGACAATGTTTTTCTGTATTACCTGCTGCTCCCGCTGGCGTTCGGCATTTTGTTTATCTATTACACTGCGGGACGGTTTGGAAAAACGATCCGGCAACTCCGGGATTATTCCGACGCCGTTACCCACAAGCTGTCGGTAAACGCCCCGCATTTTCCCAATGACGAAATCGGCGAAATCAGCAAACACATCGCCGAAGATCACCGGCATCTGAAACAGGAACTGACCGGAAATATCGCCCACGAGTTGCGTACGCCGGTTACCGGAATACGCGGCTATCTCGAAACAATTCTCGAAAACAACCTCGACCGCGAAAAAGAACACGAATTTGTCGGCAAAGCCTACGAGCAAATCCTGACGCTTTCCGAATTGATCCGCGATATGAGTTTGCTGTCCAAGATCAATGAATCGCCCGGTTCGTTCCAGTTAAAACCGATTAATTTACAGCAAATTATTAAAAAAGTAACATCCGATTTGGACGAAGCGTTGCGGACAAAAAACATTTCGATTCATTCCGCCGTTTCCTCCGATTTAATGGTCTTGGGAAATGAAAACCTGCTCTATTCTGTCTTCCGCAACCTGATTGATAATGTGATTAATTATGCGGGCGAAAACACGACTGTCCACATCAGGCAATCCGGACAGGAAGAGAAACTCGCCTATTTTTCGTTTTCGGATAATGGCGCCGGCGTTAAAGACGAAAAACATTTACCCCGTCTGTTCGAACGGTTTTATCGGGTCGAAGAAGGTCGCAGTCGCGATACCGGCGGTTCGGGATTAGGTCTGTCCATTGTCAAGAATGTCATTATTTTTCATGGAGGAACGATTTCCGTTAAGAATCGGACTACCGGTGGATTGGAATTTTTGTTCAGTTTACAGCTGGCGTAAATTCATTTTTAACCTTTGTTTCTTATAAAACAGGCCTTTCGGAAAACCGTACAGGCTCCGGAAATTAGAGTATCTTTTTATTTTATGATTTGAAACCAATGGGTTTTGGACATTGAATAGATTGACGGTATCTGCTCTTGTACAAGAAAGTAATTCTTTATAACTTTGTGAGAAATTGCAAAGAAAATCAAAATGAACAAAATATCCATCCGTTTTTACAACGACAAAGAAGTGCGAGCCGTTTGGGACGAAGAAAACGCCAAATGGTGGTTTTCGGTTGTTGATATTATAGCTATTTTGAGCGAAAGCGTTGACGCAAGAAATTATTGGTATGTATTGAAAAACCGTCTAAAAAAAACAAATAGCGAAGTCCTTACAAATTGTAAGGGGTTGAAACTTACAGCGCCGGACGGCAAACTTCGATTAACTGATACTCTTGACGATAAAGGCGTAATTTCTCTCGGAAAAGAATTTCCCGGCAAAAAAGCAAACAAATTTATCGAGTGGTTTACTTACAGCGACGAAACCATTGACGGCAAAAGCAAGCAAAAAGCATACGCGCTGTTTGAAAGTTCTTTTATCAACAGTATGGAAGTAGGTACAACCAAAGGATTGCAACAGATTCACGCCTATCTATTTGGCGGATTGTATGACTTCGCCGGACAGATAAGGCAAAAAAATATTTCAAAAGGCGGCTTTCATTTTGCAGTATCTCACTTTTTGGGTAACCTGTTGAAGCAAATAGAACAAATGCCCGAAAACACATTTGAAGAAATTGTCGATAAGTATGTGGAAATGAACATTGCCCACCCGTTTATGGAAGGCAATGGGCGAAGCGCCCGAATTTGGCTCGATTTGATATTCAAGAAACGACTGCAAAAATGCGTGGATTGGAGCAAAATAAACAAAAAAGATTATCTGAATGCCATGGTGAAAAGCGCTACAAACAGTACTATACTAAAAAACTTGCTGAAAAATGCCTTAACCGATGAAATCAACAGCCGCGAAATGTTTATGAAAGGTATTGATTATTCATATTATTACGAAGAAAAATAAAATGTTAAACCCGTTGGCGAAATTAACATAGCGTCTGTCTAATTCAACCAATGGATTGTTCACTTTGTTCAATACTGTAAGTCCGTAAATGACGTTATTTTAGCCAATATACGGATGAAAATACCGGCCACGTCTTTGGCGTGTTCTCAACAGCATAAACCGGTCGTCCAAGCTGGCCATGCGGGGAAATGTAGAATCATTTAAAACAATTTTTTCAGTAAAAGTCGGCGCGTCGGAAAGAAAATTCTATGTAATCTTGGAATATCAAAAATAAAATTCTACTTTTGCACTCCGAAAACGATGGCGAGATAGCTCAGCCGGTTAGAGCGCATGATTCATAATCATGAGGTCCCGAGTTCAATCCTCGGTCTCGCTACTCGGAACAGAGAGGTTTACGATGGGAAGTAAGTCTCTTTTGTTTTTTATTGGCATGCAGTAATCGTATCTTATATTTCATCTTCATTCCATTCCCAGGCAACGGGGCCTAAATATTCGAGTATTTGCCTGTATTCTCTGCGATAGCGTTTCACGCGTTCCACATCCTTGTCGGTTGGACTGGAGATTCTCGAAATATCCATATTGTGTTTTAAATCGTTCAATTTCACTTTTGTCGCAAGGAAACTGTCTTTTATTCTCGCAATGTATTCTTCTCTTGTAGAGGCAGTATTCGCATTTAGCAAATCCAACGCTTTGTATATTTCCTGTGCGTCTTCATCTTTCAAAGCGCCGTTAGATTTTTCTTTCAAAATCCGGACAATTTCGTCCACAGAGAGGGAAGTATCCTCGGCAGCATCATGCAAAAAACCGACAATTTTTTCTTTCCAGTTATGTCCGGCACTTCCCACGGTTGTTAGATGACCTTCAAAATAATCTTTCCCCTGTTTGTCAACCTGTCCTTTGTGATACTCTTTTGCAAGTTTTGCGGCTTCGTTAATCAGGTCATCATAAACGCCGTTATTTTCATCATCATAATCTCTGTATTCTTTGGCTTTCTGTGGATTAAATGATTCCACGTAGCTAAGATACTCATCATACAGCTCCCGTCCGATACCGGAGGATAGAACAATATCGTAAAGCGAACAGGTAATTTTATCCAAATAATCCAAATCTTGAATGCCCGAAGCCATCGCCTGCCGGATTATGGGTTCGATTCTTACCAACTCCTGTTCGTTTAGTCGTTGCAACTTTTTTAACAGTTTGAATAGTGGGGCTATGTCTTGGGGATTTTCCATGATTCTCTATTTTATTCTCCATTTCTTTTGTGTTGGTAAAATGTTTTGAGAGATAGACAGTTTATAGACCGTCATCGGGTTCAGCTTTTTGAATAATGCAGATGTATCTTCGTTCGGATTCAACATTTCGAGCATAGCGCCCAATAAAGCAATAGTTTGAGGAGTGCATTTGAGCGCTAACTTCTTGATTTTTGCAATTTGCTGTTCATCAAGTTCTTTTAACAAATACAACAACCTTTGACAAGTGCTGTCGGGCGTTGTGTCGGGAATATTCTTGAAAAAGCGAAGACAGTCAAGCAATCGCAATAGCGGAATGTTTTCTTTGGTTATCGTATTTTCCTGCCGGATAAAACTAATACGGTAAATACCGCGGACAAGAGCTGTTTTCTTTCTGCGCATACCAATCTGCAAAACGGCAGGCGCTTGTGTAGTCGGCATTAAATCGTTGAAAGTGGAATAACCGGTTATATAGCCTATAAGTTTACCATGAGGGAATTTATTGATCACTTCTCTTATTTTGTCTGTAATCTTTGCTGTCATTATGTTAAAATTCTTCCTGAATTATTTCTACATCAATACTTTGAGTATTCGTTTACATCATACATAGTGGTCCAATTCTTACTTCTTCTATTAATAAAAGTTGTAAAAATTAAAATTTCCGTATCACTAATATTTTTTATTTTAATTAAATATCTTTTCATATTTACTCTATTTCTATTTCCTTCTTCACCATCTCTTTCGCCTCCTCCAGCAATCTTTCACTCTCACTGCGAAGGGCGAAATTTTCGGAAACAAACGAGGCAATTTGTTGCTGAATTTCTGTTGAAACAATTGGAATAACTACTCATCGCAGAACAAAAAACAACCTTTGGGAGTTTATATATTATGCCTAAAAGTCATATTAACTGGAAATGCAACAAGAAGTTACTCGAAAAGACACGAATGGAACAATTCCGATTGTATGGCGCCCTGCCAAATGTATTCATCTCAAACATTGCTGGCAGGAATTGCCCAAAGTATTTAGTCGCTCCTTAAAGTCTCAACACCTCGCTGTATATCAATTAAATATTGACAAAAAACTTGTATAAATCTGCAAGTTTTTGTGCTTTTACGGCAAGAAACCCTGCAAAAAGGCTAAAAAACCTCTTTTCCGTTACAGATTATATACATTGGCAAGCATCCCGATGATAAAGGGACGAATGAATATATCGCTCAAAAACTGAAAGTTGATTTTTATTTTTTATAGTTGTTGTAAGTTCCTGTTTTATTGTCATTTAGTATTGATTACCCGTAAATTCTATAATTGGGGTGGAAGATGGGGTTCGAACCCACGACCCTCAGAACCACAATCTGATGCTCTAACCAACTGAGCTACGACCACCATGTATTTTTGCGGGGACAAAGATAGGGCTTTTGTTCCGATTTGGCAAATTATTTTAGCAGAACTTTTTCGCGCTCAATAAATAGCCTTTTTTCCAGCCAATAACGTGTTTTTTATCAAAGATATAATCGTCATCGGGCCAACGCCGCCGGGAACGGGACTGATGTACGAACATTTCGGCGCCACTTCGTCGAATGCCACATCGCCTTTCAGTTTGAATCCGGATTGGGTTTGAGTAGAAGGTACGCGGGTGGTACCGACGTCGATCACGACGGCTCCTTCTTTGACCATGTCGCCTTTCAGAAAGCCGGG
>JAITAH010000088.1 GCA_031284225.1 Dysgonamonadaceae bacterium
TGTTCGGGAATGTATATGAACAGTAAAGCATTGCCTTCATAATCAATCGTATCATGCTGTATCTGCACAGACTGGGACAGGTTGTTCAGGGCAATATTTCCTAATTTCTTAATAACAGCGTCGGCATCTTCCCTGGTTACGGAAAACATTGTACTGTCATCATTCATGCCGTAAACAAGGAAACCGCCACCCTCATGATTGGAAAAGGCACACAAATGCTGCGCCAGTCTGTCGGTTTTAGGTGACAAACCGCTTTTCCAATCCAGTTCATTCAATTCGGAAGGGACAGGATACAAACTATTTTTCAGGCAATTGATTGCTTTTTCTTTCCAGCTCATAATCAGAATCAATTTCTGCCCGCAAAGATACGTTTTCCACCGCAAACTTCCAAAAAGCAATATATAATGAAATGAGACAGAATGTGTTACTTTTGCGACGGCTTCCGGTCTGCATCTTCCATTCTTTTCAGCAATGTTTCTTTTAGTTTATCCAGAAACTTTGTCCGTCTGCCGTCCGTCCGGTTTTTGATGTTCATGAAGTAATTGGAAAATTCTTTTACCTCGACACCAAAGACCTCTCCCATTGTTTGGAACAGGTCTTTCAGGGAAATCTCGCCGTTGTTGATTCGCCTTACGGAGTAGAGGGCATAAATCAACTCTACCCATTCAACAATGCTGCCCGTCCATTTCGGTTTACCGTGTTTAGGAAACTGACAGGCAAACGGGCAACTTTGTGCAGTAGCCTGCATTTGCCAACGGACAAACTCCATTTGTTTGTCAACAATGCCAATAGCCTTAAGGAGGTAAAATGCCGCTTTTTTTTCTTCGGCATCTCTGTCAGACATGCCAGTTCAACACGGGTATAAACAAGCGTGTCATGGTATGCTGTCCTGTCAGTAGAAGCAGCGTTTTCCGAAAAAAGGAGCCTGATAAATTCGTCATAGCCGCTTTCCAGTACTTGGGGGTCAATGTCCGCACCTTTTTGTGAAGCCTCCCGCAATGTGCGGAAAAACTTCGTCGAAATTAACTGTTTCATTTTGAATGTTTTTAAGTGGTTTGAAAAAAATAAAAGGAGGTTGTCCCTAGTTTTTAGGACGGCCTCCTTTTCGTTAAAAGATTATTTACTGTAATATAATGTAGTAAAAAATAAATAAACACACTGTCTTTTATATTTTATCTTTTCCTGCCAACCACGTCCCCGCAATCATCACCGGCAACGCAATCCCAAAAATCAAATTCGGGCGTTCGCCAAGAATGAAGAACGAAAATGCAACGCCGATAAAAGGCGCAACGGCATAGTAGGCGCTTGTTTTGGCTGCCCCGATTTCGCGTTGAGCATACACATAGAAAAAAATGCTCAATCCATAACTTACAAATCCAAGCAGTAAAACCAGCGGAATGTAATTCAAACTGTTAATGCTTTCACGGGCAATCAGGGCGATTATAAAAGAACCCAATCCCGACCCCAAACCCTTGATAACAACTATTTGCAATGGATCTTTTACAGACAGTTTACGGGTACAGTTGTTTTCAAATCCCCAACAAATGCAAGCCAGGACAACGAATACAGAACCGATTGAAAATGAAAAACTGCTTGTGTCTTCCACCGTCAGCAAAATACTTGAAACGCTTATCAGTGCAATGGCAAGCCATAAACGGCGGCTTATCGCTTCCTTGAAAACGAACAGCGCAATGACAACCGTTGCTGCAATTTCGAAATTGTTCAAAAGCGAGGCGTTGGCGGCGGTGGTCACCGTCAACCCGAACATCAGGAATATCGGCGCGGCTATATCCAACGCTATCATTGCAGCGGTGTAAGGCAATTCCCTACGGGTCAATTTCGATTCTTGCTTCCTGTCGCTGACTAAACCAAGCAACGACATACCGATACCTGCGCCAAGGTAAAGGAACGCCGCTATCATCATTGGCGGCATTTCCTTTAACAACAATTTGGAAAAAGGTGAACCGAGCGCATACAAAGCGGCTGCCAAAACTGCCTGAAATATGGCTGTATTGTGTTTTGACTTGAAATTCATTGTTTCTTTACAGTTCCACTGCCGACAGTTCCGCCACCGCCAATTCGTAATTGAGTTCGGCTTCTAATGCTTTGTTTATTGAGGCGTAATAATATTCGATTTCCAACAGATAGTTCAAAAGCGAAATTTCGCCTGCGTCCAATGCCCGTTGCAGCAGAGGCGCATTGCTGTAATCGGAAAGCGACTTGCGTATTTTCTGCGCATTCTGTTGCAAAGCCGACGCTTTTAAGTGCAGGATTTGCAGGCGGTTGTAGAACTGCACTTTTGTGTCTTCCAATGCCGATTCTGCCGTCATTACCTGTGCTTTTGCCGTTTTTACGCGGTTTTTGTTTTCCCAAAGCGGAACGGACACGCCAAGAGTTATACCCTGAAAATGTTCGCCGACAATCTTTTCGCTCATATAACCTGCTGAAAATTTGGGCAAACCCAATGCGTGATTTAATTTTACCTGCTGTTTGCCTATTTCGATTTGCCCGCTGACATATTGCAATACAGGACTTTTCGTTTCGGCTGCCGAATACCAATTTTCAAAATCAGCGGGTAGAATATTTGCCGGATATACATTGTCGGAAAAAATAATTTCTTTACCTCCGTTCAATCGTTTGAGTTCCGACAATAAGGCGGCTTGCCCGGCTTCAATTTGCGCAACTTCGGCTTGCCCGGCGGTAAAATTAAGTTGTGCCTTGTTGTGTTCCAAAATATTAATTTCGCCTTTTTCTAATTTGGTTTTGTATGCGACGGCAATGCGTTCAGCGTTTTGTAACCTGACGGCATATTCTTTGGCAAGGGCATTGTTGTAAATTAACTCGATACAAATTCGTTTTGCAGCAAGCAACACATTGAGCCGTTCGGCTTTGTACGCTAATTCCGCATTGGCATTTTGCAAATCGGCTATTTTCCTGCGATAGATATAAGCCGTCGGGAAATCAAACGACTGTTTGACGGTAATATCCGTGCGGTTGCCAATCGGGTCAGGCGTTCCCCACAGGTAGTTAAATTCCATTTCGGGATTGGCTGGATAAATACCTGTGCGGTTGCCGAGTTTTTGGACTTCCGTCTGTTGACGGAGCGCGGAAAGCGAGGTGTTGTTTGCCTCTATCTGTTGCAACACGGCGTTATACCCGCTTTGCGCCGTTGCAGCAAATCCTGCGGACAGGAATAATATGCTAACTATTAACTGTTTCATTTTTGTTTTCTTTTTTGAATTAACTCATACACAACCGGTACAATATAGATATTCAGCAGTGTTGAAGTGAGCAGTCCTCCCAACACTACGATTGCCATAGGGCTTTGTATTTCGTTTCCGGGTTTGTCGCCCTGAAATACAAGCGGAATGAGAGCCAATGCTGCTGTTAATGCCGTCATCAGGATAGGGTTCAACCTGTCCAGCGAGCCGTTCATCACTGTTTCGTGAAGCGGTTTGCCGTTCTGCTGCATATTTTGGTATTTCGAGATAAGCAAAATACCGTTTCGCGTGGCAATGCCGAAAAGCGTGATAAACCCGATAATGGACGGAATACTGACAATATCCGAAGTGAGAAATACCGCCAATACGCCGCCAATCAATGCTAAAGGCAGGTTTAGCAGCACAATAACCGAAAGCGTCAGGCTCTTAAATTCGCCGTAGAGCAACAGGAAAATAACACAGATGGCCAGCAGCGAAGCGATTAACAGCGTCCGCGAAGCATTTGCCGCGCTCTCAAACTGTCCGCCGTATTCTACGCGATACCCTTCCGGCAGTTTGATATTTTTGTTGATATTCTTCTGAATATCTTCCACCACGCTTTTCAAATCCCGTCCCGACACATTGGCGGATATAGCGATTTTACGCTGCACATTTTCGCGGGTAATCGCGTTGGGTCCGCCAACGGAAACAATGTCGGCAACATCTTCCAACGGCACTTTGCGACCGTTACCTATATCAATCAGGGCGGACTTTACACCGTCGATACTTTCCGTGTAGTTCTTGTTCAAACGCAAAATGAGGTCGAAACTGCGCTGTCCTTCGTAGATATCCGCCAACTTCTCGCCTGCAAAGGCAAGGTCGATAAACCTGTTGAAATCCTCAATCGTAATGCCGTATTTCGCCAGCATCCCGCGATTGGCGCGTACCTGCAACTGCGGCGTTTCGGTTTGCTGCTCGACAGCCACATCCACCAGTCCGTCAATCCCCTTAATGGCATTTTGAATTTGATTGCCAATCATAAACAGGGCGCTCAAATCCGTGCCGAACAGTTTAATGGCAATGTTTGCCCGCGTACCCGAAAGCATGTGGTCGATACGGTGTCCGAGCGGTTGCCCGACGGTGGTTGCCATACCCGGAACGCTCGCAAGCGTTTGGCGGACGTCTGCCATAAACGTTTCGTGGCTGCGTTTGTCCAATGTGAAATTAACGTCAATTTCTGCGCTGTTGCTCGCCTGCGAATGTTCGTCCAACTCGCCGCGTCCCGTTCGCCTTGCCGTTCCGGTTACTTCGGGAATTTTCAGCAATTCGGTTTCAATCAAGTTTCCCAAATGACTGCTTTCTTCCAAAGAAACGCCCGGTTTGGTTACCGCCGAAATGACTAAAGAACCTTCGTTAAATTCGGGCAGAAAACTTTGTCCCATCGTAAAAAACAATCCTGCGGAAACGATAAAAACGGCGATTGTCGGATAGAGGACTTTCTTTTTGTTGCGCAACACCCACAAGAGCGATTTCCCGTAAAATGCTGTCAATTTGCGCGTGAGCCAACTGTCTTTTTCGGTTTTATTCAGATATTTATCATTTGAAAGCATCATGCGGCACATCAGCGGCGTAACCGTCATCGCCACAATGAGCGACATGAACAGCGACACAATGTAAGCCACACCAAGCGGTTTGAGCATCCGCCCTTCCATTCCCGAAAGGAAAAACAGCGGGACAAAAGCCACGATAATGATAAGGGTCGCGTTCAGTATAGAGGCGCGGATTTCGCGCGAAGCGTCAAAAACCACATTGAAAACCGGCTGACGTTCCTCTCGCGGCTGGCGGTGATTTTGCCGCAGGCGTTTATAAACGTTTTCCACGTCGATAATGGCGTCGTCCACCAGTGAACCGATGGCGATACACATTCCACCGAGCGTCATGGTGTTGATATTCATTTCCAAAAGATAAAGTACAATAACACTGCCCAAAAGCGACAACGGAATAGCAATAACGGAAATAACCGTTGTGCGGAAACTTGCCAAAAACAGAAACAGGATAATGATAACAAACAATGCACCTTCCAATAATGCGTTGCCAACGTTATTGACGGACGCTTCGATGAAATCCGCCTGACGGAAAATTTTTGTATCCATCTTCACGTCCGAAGGCAGCGATTTTTGTATTTCAGCCAGATTGCGCTCAATGTTTTCCGTAACATTCAGCGTGTTGATATTTGGCTGTTTGGATATGGAAAGAATTACTGCGGGCTTTCCGTTTTGCGAGGCGTTTCCCAACTTGACGGCGCTGCCGACAACTACTTCCGCCACATCGGAAACCACCACCGGCTTGCCGCCGACGGTTTTGACGAATGTTGCGCCCAACTGCTCCGTGTCGTTGGTGCGAGCCATTCCGCGCAGCATATATTCGTTGCCGAAATCGCGGATAACGCCGCCCGCCGAATTGACGCTGAAAGTGCGCCCAATCTGTGCAAGTTCGTTCGTCGACACGCCGTAAATATCCATTTTTTGCGGGTCGGCAAGGATTTGATACTGTTTATAATCGCCGCCGATAATCGTAACCTGCGATACGCCGCCGGCAGCGAGTATCGAGGGTTTTACTATCCATTCGGAAATAGTGCGCAAATCCATTTGCGAGGCGCTGTCGGATTGCAAGCCGATAAGCAAAATTTCGCCCATAATGCTCGACTGCGGCGCAAGCACAGGTACAATATCGGCAGGCAATACGCTGCCTAGCGTTACCATTTTCTCGCTCACAATCTGGCGGGCTTTGAAAATATCCGTAGCCCAGTCGAACTCCACCCATACGAAAGAATATCCCTGCAAAGAAGCGGAACGCACGCGGCGCACGTCGGTTGCACCGTTCACTGCCGTTTCAATGTGGAACGTTACTAATCGTTCCGTTTCTTCTGCCGACAAGCCGTGCGCATCGGTCATCACTACTACTGTCGGGGCTGTGAGGTCGGGGAAAACGTCCACGTCCATTTTCTGCGTGGTGTATAGTCCGCCAACTGTCAGCAGTGCCGCTCCTAACAAGACAATCAGTCTGTTGTTGAGAGAGAATTTTATGATTTTGTTTAACATCGTAATTCGTAATTGCCTAATGCATGTGTCCCGAATGAGCATCCACTGCCCCCGCCGCCTGTGCGAGTTTCACTAAAATAGCGCCTTTACCCACAACCCGCTCGCCTTCCGTAACGCCTTCCGTAATTTCGGTACGCTTGCCGTCCGTAACGCCTGTTTTCACCGTGCGTTTCTCGAAAAATTCAGGCGTAAGTTGCACATATACAAAATAATTACCCATTTCCTCCACAATTGCTTCGTTAGGAACGGTTACTGCCTGCGCATTGGTTTGAGTTTTGATGAACAGCTCCACAAAACTGCCCGACAAAAGCCCCGCTTTGTTGTTTACCTGAAAAACAACAGGTATAAGCGGATTATTGAGATCGGTCGATTTGCCGAAGGAAACCAAATGTCCGCTCAAATCGTCGAGCGTACAGGTTCGATTTTTGTCCAATATCCTGAAATTGGCGGAAGTAATATTGCCCAGCAGGTCAAAATATTTTGGCTGTAATTCGGCTTTGATAAACAAATTGCGGTTTTGTGATACCACCAAAACGGGTTGTCCCGCTTCGGCAAATTGCCCGTTGCGCACCAATACGCGCGTTACATATCCGCTAATGGGCGAAGCGACAGCTTGCTTGCCCGACGAAAAATTACGCTGAAGATTGCTGTAATTGGCTTCAGCATTGGCAAATTCGGTCTTCGATTTCAGCAAATCGCTTTGCGAAACAATGTCTTCCTTTGCCAATTCCTGCTTCCGTTCATACTCGGTTTTCGCACGGTTGTATTCGCTTTCGGCTTCGGCAAAACGCACCGAAAGGTTATTATCAGCCATCGCGCTGCCATCAATGGAAAACAGGGTTTGCCCTGCGCCAACGGCTTTGCCTTCAACCACATCGCTATTTGCAAAGGAAACAATACCACCCGTTTTGGCGGTAACAATTCGTTCGTCGCCTTGCGAGGGCTGAATTTGCCCTGTGGTGCGAATGATTTGCCCGAACGGTTCTCGGCGGATTTCTTCGGTAGAAAAATCTACTTTCCAACTTTGCTCTTTGGTAAATATCACGCTGTTGCTGTTACCAACTGCGGCGTCGGCTGCGGCGTGCTGCGCATCGTGGGTGTCGGTATAAACCGTAATGTTTTCTACAACTATTTGCGAAACTGCATCGGACGTTTTAATATCGAACACCAACCTGCCTGTTCCTTCGGCGACAGGTTGCAACGAGAATTTATAAATCCCTTGGCGTGTCGGCTGTTCAAGTGTTTGGCGAATGCCGTCCGTTCCGACAATCAAACTTGCCGTAATGCTTCCCTCCGTGATTGGCTTGAAATTTTTCAGGAAGGAAAAATGAGCGAGAACATCGCTCGCTTGCCCGACAACAAAGGGTGTTGCTTCTGCAAAAACCTCAAAATCGGCGCTGTATGCCGTCAATTGAAGGTTTTCATCGTGGACGTGCCCTTCTGTCGATACATTACCATTGCGGATGCAACCAGTCAGGGCGACTGCTATGAGCAGTGCCGAAATAACATAAACTGTTTTCATTTCTCTTACGGTTTAATGTTTATGATCATGTCCATGTTCGTGGTCGCCGTGGTCGTGTTTGGGCGAATCGACTTTGAGCGTAACGCTGTCCGCCTCCACTTTGAAACTTTCCTGCTTTGGCGCAGGTTGCTCTGTCGCATGATTTTCATGCACTGAACCGTCCCCGTGCGTATGCGTGTTCTGTTTATTTGTGGAACGACCACCGCAAGAGCTTAAACCCAATAAGAGGACTGAAAAAACTATACTAAAATTTTTTGACTTCATTTTACCGATTTTTATTTGATTGAAAAATATAAATACAAACTGTGCGCATAAGTTTATATGCGCAGCAAAATGGTTACATCAACAGTAACTGTAAAAAAATCAGTAAACGGGAGGCGCTCTCAATCCAAGCGATTGAGAGATATATTCGGTAAGACAGGATATTAAATATGGCTTTTGTCTGAACGGCAAGCCATAATCTGTTATTTTGGGAATAGAATAAGTCGTGTGCAAAACAAAAAGACAGAAAAACGGGGCAAAATCGTTATCCATGAATCGGAAAGCTCGCTCGTCATTACTTGCTTTCACATAAACTTTTCGTAGCAAGCAATCTTCGGCCATATTATGCCTGTGCGAATTACCATCATGCTTTACAGGCTGCTCCGTATCATGGTGGTGATGATCATGTCCCGCATCGTCGTGTTCGTGGTGTGTCGTTGCATGAGCAACAGGCATCCCGTTATGGTGGTGGTGGGGAATAGCAGAATGAGCCAATATAATTATATTGGCGAGCAACAAAAATGATATGCCGAATGCTCTTTTCATTCTGAAATTATTTCGGGTGCAAAAGTAGATGAAATTTCTGCGATTTCCAAGCGCGCACGAAATGAAAAAAGTTTTTTTACACGGATTTTGGTACGGGATATACTTGATAAATAATCACTTGCAGTATATTTTTAGCACATTAGTTACCACACGTGGCGTAACATTTTAATTTTCAACGAACAGTAAAATGTCGGGCAAA
>JAITAH010000107.1 GCA_031284225.1 Dysgonamonadaceae bacterium
GTACAAATAATTTGGGAATATCAAAAGAAAAAATTGATTGAAATTGCAAACCCATTAAATTTTAAGCAAAACGGTTTTTGGACATGCCTTGCTGCTTATTAAGGAACAAAAGTCATTCCGGAACAATGATTTCCTTCACAACCGTTTTCGCACATACCCGCACTCACTTTCCCATAAATTCCAAGACAGCGCCCATCAATTGATCCCGACCGTCCGCTTCTTGTATCGCTTCAAACGGGAATCCCAGGACGCAAACTTTATAATTGCCGGAAAAAGCCACGCCGGCGCTCAGGTTGTTTTCGCTGTAACGGAAAACAGTATGGCTCCCTTCGCCGGCCGGCTCAATGGCATCGGGCGATTCCACCGCATAAAACGCCGTATTCAGTCGGTTATGAAATTGGTAGTCGCCTTGAAAGGGCGAGAAAGGGGAAAAGACAGTTCTTACCCGACCGGCTACCGCCGCATGACCGGTACGCCACTGGTATTTCAATACTTCCCGCGCAAAGCGCTGATCGGATTCCCGGACAAAGGGATTGTCCCACAAATCGGAAGCTACATACGACCCGCTGATAAAGATATTTCCACCCTGCCGGCAATACGCGCTAATCTTCGCCTGTAAATCGTCGGGAAAAGTTTTGTAGCGAGGCGGAAAAGCGCCCCGTCCCACGACCGTTTGTTTTTGTTTGCCGAGGATTAAATCGACTACGGGACAGGTGTTCAAGTCGATTTGCCCGTTCATGACGGCGGCCACCGAGGTCGAAACAAAGGAATAGCCGGCTTTTACCACAGACATTCCATGCCGTCGCGGGTAATCGAAAGTGTTTCCACCCAGCGCCGACGTTTCATAATCGGCATTGCTGGCGCCGAACCCCACCGCATCGTCATCCATCCACGGAATTTGTCGGCGAAATTCGTACTGACTGCCGATGTAATTGTATTCCGTCCGGTCGGGAACGCCATGGTCCCATCCGTCAAGAAAACCCGCCAAGCTGTCTTTTGCAACGAAACCGCCCGGCGCAGAAAGCCGCTCAAAGCCGTTGATGATCAGCACGGTGCCTTTTTCATTGCTTTTCCGGAAAACGGAAAGGGTTTCGGACGGAAAACTTTCGCCGCCGTCGTTGACCGCCGTAATGCGGAAATTGTATAACCGGTCTTTCTCGATCGGCAGACTGATCTCCGGCGCTTTCACCCAAATTCCGTTATCGAAACCGTCATCATTCATCGCGGTATAGACAATGTATCCGGCCGGAACGGCGGTCGGTTCCAACGCATCCGTAACCGGTTGCCACCGCAAAGAAACCTGCGTGTCGCCGGCAAACTGTGCGCTGAACGACTGCACCGGCAAGGGCTGCACCACATACTCCGACTGGTATTGATGGGCAATGAATTTCAAAAATCCTTTGTACAGCGACCGGCTTACGCTGAACCGAAAATTCGGATCCAGACCGTAACGCATATCGGCGAAATTCTGGTGCGACAGCAGTTCGAGGAGCATGGTTGGCGCTTCCGGCAAACGGGCTTCGCTGTAATTCCGGTTCCAGATGTGGCGGCGCGTCCAATTCGGTTCGTAGAGGAATCGGATGTCCCGCACAATTTCATCCATCACTGTCGAAACCAAATCGCGGGAAAGGATACGCGGCTTTCCGTTGTCGAAAACTTCCTTTTTATAATGCGTCAAGCAAATACCCAAGGTGCCGATAATGGAATCATCAAAGGTCGTTCCCGCATCGCTGTGGAAGGCCAGAACGGCATCAATCGGGATGCGGCGGTTGATCATTTCATTGACCCACAGACCGCGGCTTTGATAATCGTCGGTATAATCGCGTTCGCCCTTCGACCAGCGATAAATGCTGTCGGGCATACCGGCCCACTGCAACCAGTAACGGGCGCCTTCGGTATAACGGGGACGTCCGCTGGGTTCCGGTTGTTGTCCCCGCGCAATATTACCCGTTCCGCCGCCGATTTTGACAGCATCGGCCGTCAGAATACGGCCTTTTGTGGCGCTTTTATTCGATAAAACAATTTTGCACCGATCGTTCTTCCCCGGATCAAAATCGAAAAAGCCGAGAAAAATCCACGTGCCGCCACCCATCGTTTGATTGATTGTAAATTCGGTTTTTCCACCGGTATGATAAACCGTGTAGCGGGCATCTTTCGTACTGTTTTTCACGCTTGCGTAGGAAATATAAACGCCGTATTTTCCCTTTTCGGGAATATCCGGCACCCAGGCGCATTGGCTTTCCTCGCCCTTGGCAATGGTTTTGACTTGCCGGTAAGTTCCCTCGTGAAACGGATTTTCCAAATCCAGATACACGGTTTTCAGGTGGGCAAAGCCGGGCGTTGCGCCGTCTGTCCAAGGTTCGATGCCGCCGGTTTCCTCATAACCGGATGAGGCGGTTGAACGGTTGTTATCGACAATAATTTCGTGCCGTTGCGTATCCCGTTCGCGAGGCAGAAGAACATCTGCCCCGGCATTTTCGAGCATGGGAACCAAATACGGCAATACAAAACTTTGCGTGAATAAATCTTCCACGGTTTGGAAAATCCGGGCGCGTTGCCATTCCCAGCGGTCTAACTTTTGCTCGTAATACCAGCCATGGCTTTGCCACAGGGCAATGTGTCTGTTTTGCAAACCGTTCGTTACGGCCACCGGACCGGAAAGATTCTTTTTGAGTGGAACATCCACCTTGTGCGTAAACCGTTCTTTCCGTTGGAGGGGAATATAGTCTTCGATTTTATATCCATCGGAATACAATTCGATTGTTTTGCGTTTGAAACCGGCAGGCAATAACGCCCGCACCTGCGCATAAATACTGTCGGTCATCCTCCGGTCGAAGCCGCCGTAGGATAAACTTTCACCGGCAAACAGTTGTATTTTTTTTCTTGTTACGGCAACCGAATCAATCCGGACAGGTAAAATGGCGGTTTGCCGGCGGATAATGCCGGTCAGGAAATCCCCGATGGCCCGTTGGGTGGTATCCGGAATCGCCTGCGCCTGCGTCTGGGACGGGAAAAATCCCAGCAATCCCAGCAATAAAACAATAAACCATTGATTTTTCATGGATTTGATCTTCCTTTTATTTTTTTATTCTCCAAAAATACTTCCGTAACGATGATATTCGTAGGCGATACTTTGTTCTTTCAGGTAATGCAATAATTCCAAACGTCCTTCGATCAGCGGTTTGACGTCGGCAATGTATTTACCGAGTTCGGCCGCTTTGCGATAAACGTCATCCGACAGGCCGGTGGAGCAGGCGCGTATCCGTTCGTATTGATAGAGGTCGATCACAAATTCCGCCTCGTCCTGAATTTTCAGGGCGGCGCCGGGAGAGGAATCCAGAGCTTTTCGGATGTCCGCCAACAAGCGATTGTGTTCCGAAACGCTAACAATCAGGGGCGTATGCGCCGTATGCGCCGCCAGTATGACCAGTAAAACGTCTTCCCAAGTATCCGTTTCCTGCACGCGGAAACCGATATTTTTCAAAGGAAGATACCGGAAAATATTTTCTTCCCCATAGATATGACTAACGTCTTCGGCTTGCGAAAATACATTTTTCCACACTTCCTGATAACTGTTCCGAGCGGCCTCTATCCGGTTGCCGGACGAGAGGGAATTTTCGGCGAATCTCAAAAAACAGGAAACGTAATTCGGGCCGCCGGCTTTGATACCGCCACCGAACGCCGAACGTTTCATTCCGCCAAAAGGTTGACGGCGGACAATCGCGCCCGTAATTCCCCGGTTGATGTAAAGATTACCGGCTTCGATACGGTCTTTCCACAAGGCTTGTTCTTCCTCGTTCAAACTTTGCAAGCCGGCCGTCAAACCGTATTCCGATGAATTGGCGTAGGCAATGCCCTGTTCCAGACTGTCGATGCAAACCACCGATAACAAAGGGGCAAAGAGTTCGTTTCTGAACGTATAGCTTCCCGGTTTTACCCCCCATTTCACGCAGGGTTTCAAAATATACCGTTTTTCATCGACAAATTCCGGCGCGACGAGCCACGATTCTCCTTCTTCCAAATGTTCGACGGCATACAGTAGTTTCTCGTTCCGATTGTCAATCATCGGGCCTACCGTATTCATGGTATCCCAAACGCTGCCGGTGCGCACGCTGGTTACGGCGTCTTTCAGTTTCGATTGGAAAGTTTCGTCGTTGTAAGTTTTTTTGTCCACCAAAAGCAAGGAACAGGCCGAACATTTCTGTCCCGCATTGCTGAATGCCGACGAAACCACATTTAAAATAGCGTGGTCTTTATCGCCTTGTCCCGTAAGAATAATGGCGTTTTTTCCTCCCGTTTCGGCCGAAAGCGGCGTACGCGGACTGTTTTCCAACAACCGGAAAGCCGTATCGGTACCGCCGGTCAGGATAATATGTTGAATGGACGGATGCGAAGTCAGCAGATTCAACGAAGAACGCTCGGCCGGACAAACCACTTGCAGGGCGTCTTTGGGAACGCCTGCTTCCCAAAAACACCGGGCAAATTTCCATGCGACGGGCAATGCCACAGTAGCCGGCTTCAAAATCACCGTATTGCCTCCGGCCAAGGCCGATGCAACGCCGCCTACCGGAATGGCCAAGGGGAAATTCCAGGGCGGAATCACTAAAATAATTCCTTTGGCTTGACAGGAAACGGTTTTCAAATCCTCAAAAACCTGCATCGAAACCGGGTAGTAGCGGCAAAAATCAATGGCTTCCGATACTTCCACATCGCCTTCGGTAAAGGTTTTGCCGGTAATGGCGGCCATGCAGCCGATTAAATCGCCCCGGTGGGCGCTCAACGTTTCGGCTACGCGGTGCAAAATCCGGTTGCGTTCCGGCAAAGCGGTTTTTCGCCAATTCGAAGCATCCTGTTCGGCGATATGAATCACTTCTTTTACCTGTTCCAAAGTAGCTAAACCGGCTTCGCAGATAGCCGCTTGATCTCCACGGCTGCGGTCGGTATAGGTTTTTGTATGATGCGCCGGCGCTTCTTGATCGCCGATTTGTACGGGAATTGTAAAATTGGACGGATTTACTTCGGTTTCCCATTTTTTCAACACGTTCAACGCCCATTGCCGATTTTGCGGCAAATCCAAATCCGTATCGGGTTCGTTGATAAACGTATGGATCTCTTTGACCGGCACAGGCGGTTGATTTCTGTCCTGCGTGCGGAACGGTTGTGTCGGAATCGTATCTTTCAATGAATAGGCCTGTTCGAATTGGTCTTTCAGGAAATTCCAATTTTCACTGTCCAACTGCAAGCCAAACGAATAACTGAGAAAATTGTCTTTTCCGGTATTTTCATCCAAGCGGCGCACCAGGTAAGATACCGCATTCAGGAAATGTTGCGCTTTTACTACCGGCGTATATAAGATAATCTGTTTCTGTAATTTACGCATTACGCGCGGAAGGTTGTTCGCCATACCTTCCAGCATTTCGAACGTTACAAAGTCCTGCACTCCGTTCTTTTCCGCTAATAAATAGGCATAAGCGATAGTGAAAAAATTATGCGAAGCCACGCCGATGGTCATGGCGTTTACGTTTTCGGGTTGCAAAGCAATATCCAAAAGGTGCAGGTAATTGGCATCAACTTCCGTTTTCGTAGAATATACCGGATTCGGCCAACCTTTCAGCGACGAAACGATGCTTTCCATTTGCAGGTTCGCCCCTTTGACTAACCGCATTTTCAAGGGAGCGCCGCCTGCCGCCACCCGTTTTTTTGAAAAAGTCAGCAAGCGTTGCTGGAAACCGGAAGCATCGGGCAAATAAGCCTGTACCACGATTCCTGCCGTATAATTCTTAAATTCGGGAGCGCTCAGCACTTCCGTAAAAACATCCAGCGTCAACTCCGCATCCTTGTATTCTTCCATATCGAGGTTTACGAATTTTGTCTGAGATACGCCCTGCGCATCCGTATAAGGATAGCGGATGGCTTGCCGGTAAATGGCCGCCACTCGTTCGCACAATTCCTTTTTGTTTTGCTCGTAACTCAACGAATGAATTTGCGCATAAATCCCCGACAGTTTAATGGAAATATAGTTAATGTCGGGTTCCTGCAAAGCTTCCAGATAATGCCGGTAGCGATGTTCGGCTTCGGCGTCGCCCAA
Source organism: Dysgonamonadaceae bacterium (assembly GCA_031284225.1). The sequence continues at coordinate 6,089 of JAITAH010000107.1, forward strand.
AACGACTTCGCCCAACAGATTCACATTCTGACCGATACGGCTTTCGAAGCGTTTTTTCAAGTGCGTAGTCAGTTTCGGCCTTTCTTCGGAAATAATGATTTTGGATGTTTCGTTCCGCAATTTTTGTTTGAAGATGGGCATGGCAATGGAAGAAAACCAATAGCCGCCCATTAAATACAGCCGCAACAACAAGCGGTCGGTCGGACTAAAAAAATCGGGAATACCGTATTTTCGGATAATCTGCCGCACCCGTTTGTTCAACTTTCCATTATCGCGAATTTGCGAAGACTCGTCCAACATGCGCGATAAAAATGTTTTATACTCGGCTGTTTGTATCAGGGAAGCATATTTTTTCTGCTCTTTCTTTTCTTCCCGGGATAGTTCTCTGTCGGCCTGTGCCAAAAATTGACTGGCCCATTCAATCACTTCTTGTGTCTTAACCTGTGTCATCTCCATTAGATTTATTAGGATTTTAATTGGCTGCAAAGGTAATAAAAAAAGAGTGTATCCAAAAAATACGATACATTCTTTTTTACGGACAAAAGGAAGAAGATGGACAGAGATAGCAAAGATTAAAACGTCTTCCTTTCTTATAGGCTGCTTTTGTTCTTTGGGCTTTTATCTTTTGTCAGACGTCAAAATTTTCAGCAAAGAATCTCGATTTTAGAATGTCCGTTACCTTGCGGCTGCACTTCTATATGCGTGCCGATACGTTCCTTAAGCTCCGGCAGGTGCGAAATTATGCCGATAAGTTTGCCTTCGTTTTGCAGATTTGACAGCGCCGTAAGCGCCACGTCGAGATAATCGCTGTCGAGCGTTCCGAAACCTTCGTCGATGAACATCGTGT
>JAITAH010000141.1 GCA_031284225.1 Dysgonamonadaceae bacterium
TCACGAGCGAATCTCCGCTCCCTCCGCTCAGATTTAACCGGTCTTGAGAAAACCAAACCGCCATTTCCGGCCGTTTTATGCTCGCCGGAAGAGCGGTTGCCAGGTCGGTATTCATCACATAAAATTCAGCGATACGCCAAGAACTGGTACTGGTACCGGTCTGTTCCACGCGAATGAAACGCTCCGTGCGTTTGTTGAAAGTCGCTTGGGTGAAATTGTTTCCGGCGGCCACTTGCGTCCAGTTTTGGCCGTCGGTAGAAACCGATACTTTGACCGAAACGGGCTGATACGCAGTGGAACCGGGATCCAGATAAACACCTGTGAACGTTTGATTTTCAATCATATCTACCATAAACCACTGTCCGGGTTTCTGGCGGTCGCTCAAGGTTGACCAGCGAGTAGAAGTTTCGCCGTCAAGACCGTTTTGCGCATCGCCATTGGAAGTGGAAGCCGTGGCAATCCAGCCCGTTCGCGGAAGGAAAGCGCCGGCGCCGGGAGAAACGGAAGCGGAAAAACCAAGATTATTCAGCCATAATCCGCAATTCTCCGGATTCACATTGCCTTGATTCACCAACGACGACTGGATGAAAAACTGCGGAGCGGAGCCGGCAGTCAATAACGAACTGATGTTGTTGATATTCGATCCGATAACCTGAAACGTTCCGGCCGAACTGACAGACCCAAAGTTTCTTTGTCCCGAATTTTCATAATTCCCGGCTTGCAATTCGAGGATTCCACTTTGGATATCATTGGAAATGTTTTGCGGTTGTCCCCAGAAATCGGCGCCGAAAAAGGTAACTTTTCCGGCAAAGGCCGGATCGGTTTGGATGTAGCGATTATTCTGCTTGTATTCGTCTTTCACTTCTCCGGGACTTCCGGGAGCGGTTGTTACGATCTGCGTATTGATAAAGGAAAAGCCTTTTTCCCCTACTCCACGGAGATAAAAAGAATTCATTCCTTGGTCGATTCCTTGTCCGAGACAAATTCCGTTGGCGCCGGCGCCCAAGGTAAAGCCGCGGTTGGAACCGAAATCGAAATTGTTGTACAATACTTGGTCTTCGCAATCTTCCAAAATCAGGAAATACAGATTGTTCCAGCAATACGCATAAGCCAAGTCGTGTTCTTTCTTGTACTTCGCTTGGTCGGGCTGCGAGTTATCCGGCGAATTCGGCCAAGCGCCGTATTTGGTTTCGCCACCCGAACCGTAAGCAATCTGATTGAATTGGGCATTGTAAATATGTCCGCCTTTGGAACCTCCGCCCACGCGAATACCGGTTTTGAACACATGACCGGACAGATAATCCACAAAGTGGTTGTCGCATTTATTGGTAAACAGGTCAACGCCGTGGTAGCTGGTGCGCAAAGCGACATTAACAATATACACATCCCTGTTCCCACGAATGGTATAAGGATAGTGATACACCTCTCCGCCGTTGCGTTCCGGTTCCGTCAGTAATTGGACGATTTGTTCGGGATAATTCATCACCAATCCCCGAAGGCCGCTGCCCGGTTCCATATTAATGAAAGGCGTTCCGTTTTCATCCTCTTTTCCGGCGTAGATTTCCATTGCGCTGCCCGGGCCGGTCGGCAAACTCGGAACATCCACCGAGCCTTTCAATTCCACGCCGGACGGAATGGTAATCGGTTGACGGAAATTGTAATGTCCGGGAGGCAGGAAAACGACGCCGCCGCCATCCGTTCCGGCCTGATCTAATAATGCCTGCAAGGCGCCGGAATTATCGTTGGCCGCCACCGTTACTCCGGTAGAAGCATCGGCAACATAAAAAGCGTTTCCGCTGGGTTTCTGGACAAAATCATATTGATTTTTATAAGGAAACTTCGGCAATTCCGTCATGGCTATCGGCGTGTGGTCGATCGTACATTGGTACATCGACACATTCTTTATCCGGGCTTCTTGTTGAAACCGATTTCCCGTAATGATTGCCCTTGCATTGGCGCCCAAAATAATCTGGTTGGGAGCGTTGTTGAAATCGCAATTCACTACGGAAAGCAATCCGCCGCGAACATCGACAGGTCCTTGATGAATGGTATTCTGATTGAGCAGGAGTTTGGTCGTATTCGTAGCAGGAGCATATACCGAAGCCGTTTTCGTATCAAATTCGCAACCTTGAATTTGAATGACGCCGCCGGGCGCTTTATCTAAATAAAAACCGTAATCGCAATCGGTAAATTTGTAGTCGTAAAACATCATGCCGGCGCCCGCTACGGCGACAGCATAAACGCCATATTTACAATCGGTAAACTCCATGCCGTAGTTATGTCCGTTGGGCGCTGTATGATTACCGTTCGCGTCCGCATTATACGACAAATCCAAGCGATAACCGATGTTGTAGCCTTCGGCTTTGACTTTACCAATAAACGACCAATCGTTGCGACGCATCACCACTGCTGTTCCATTGTCGTAAATATATTGTTTGTGCGGCCCATCGACCGAAGGCGAACCCGGCAGACCGGAACCCGCCCAATAATCGGCGGAAAAATCCACATTATCAATACGCCCTACTTCGGCAATGTTATCAATTTCGATGCCTCGCCTCAACGGTGTACCGTAAATACCGTAGCAGTTGGGAGCGCCGCCCCCGCTCCGGCGGGAGAAAATAACGCCATCGAACGCATTGACCAACGTAATATTGGAAACCAACGTATAATCGTTTCCCCAATAGCCTGACTGTCCCAACAAAATAGCGGGCGGATAAGGCACGATATTCTGAGCGTCCTGTTCCGGATACCAAATATTCAAGTCCCTCACAGCTGAAGAAGGTTGCAGGGTAATCATGGATTGCACTTCATAAGCCGTTCCGGGAGTTCCGAGTGGAAGCTTTGTGCAGTCATTCCCTTTGGCGCTGGGATTATTTGAAACAATAATGGTTCCCCGAACGGGTTGCCCTTTCACCGGTTTTTCCCATTCTCCGCGAATGGTTACGCCTTTAGGAATGACCAACATTCCTTTAATTAAATATTTGCCTTCGGGAAGAAAAAGCGTACCGCCATTCGGTGTTCCATCTTCCTTCGTTCCTTTGTTGATCGAGCGGGAACCCAGAAAATCCAACAACCGTTGAAACAAAGCAGTCTGATCCGCGTTTCCTGTCGGGTCGGCGCCATAGTCCATCACATTTATGCCGGCAACAAAAGCATCGGCAGATTCATACCGGGGCGTTATACGCTCCCATTTATAATGGATTTCCTGCGCGTACAGGCTTGTAGATAAACATAAAAGCCCGATTCCCAGCGTTTTTTTAAAAGATAACTGTACCATAATGGATTATTATTATAATTTTTTACTCTCTTTTTGCGGTTGATCCGTCATCGTGATTTCCAACAAACCGCCTTCCATCAACTCTTGATGAGAAAAGAACAGAACATCTAATTCTTTTCCATTCAACCGAGCCGATTGAATGTATTTGTTGGCAGCGCTGTTATTCGTTGTCCGGATCAGAAATGTTTTTCCGTTCTGCAAATGAATTTTTACCTTCTCGAACAAAGGACGTCCGATGGAATAATAGGGAATACCGGGACAATAAGAATAAAATCCCATACTGTTCAAAAGATACCAAGCCGACATTTCGCCGCAATCTTCATTCCCCGATAAACCGTTGGGAGCGTCAAAATAAAGCGTTTGCAACACTTTATCCACTAATTCCTGCGTTTTATACGCCTGTCCGACCACATTGTAAATATGAATGGTTTGATGGCTGGGTTCATTTCCATGCGCATATTGGCCAATCAGACCGGCAATATCGGCCGAAGCGTGTTCTCCGGTTATTTCGGAAGAGGTGGTAAAGAGCGAATCCAATTTTTCAATCAAGCGTTGCCGGCCGCCCATTAATTCGGACAACCCTTCTATGTCGTGCGGAACAAACCATGTCCATTGCCATGCATTTCCTTCGCAGTAATCGTCATTGTTATGATCGGAGTAACGGGCGTCGAAAGGCGTCCGCCACGATCCGTCCGACAGCTTACCTCGCATAAAGCCGGTCGATGCATCGTAATAGTGTTTGTAATTCCGGCTCAATTCCATATACTTGGCGCAATCTTCATCCTTTCCCAAAGCTTTGGCGAATTGAGCGATCAACCAATCATCGTAAGCGTATTCTAAGCCCCGGGCAACCGATTGTTTTTCCACATCGGCCGGAATATATCCGATGGTATTTTTGTAATATTTACCTACCGGCATCAAATGCTTATGCAAAATCGCCCGTTGGATGGTGGGCGACACATTCGCCGTATCATACGACGAGGCTTTTTGGCAAGCCAGATAAGCTTTCGTTACATCGAAATCCTGTTGCCCTTTCATATAGGCATCGACTATCACCGGAACGGCATGATAGCCGATCATACAACCGGTGTAATTGGAAATTAATTCCCACATCGGCAACAAACCGCCTTCGTCGGATTTGCGGATAAGCGAACGAATCATCGCCTGATTTTCCGCCGGGGAAAGAATGGTATTTAAGGGGTGCAACGCTCGGAATGTGTCCCACAACGAGAAAACCGAATAATTCTGATAGTCTTTATCCTGTGCAATCCGGTTATCCATGGTGCGAAACCGGCCATCGACGTCCGAACTGACGATCGGTTCCAAAGCCGTATGATAAAGCGCCGTATAGAAGATTTTGCGGTTTTTCACGTCCGGAGTTGTAATTTCCACTTTAGCCAATTCCCGGTTCCAGACATCCCGGGCATTACTGCGAATTTTATCAAAATTCCAATCGATTATTTCCGTGTCGAGATTATTTTTCGCACCCGGACAATCGACAAACGAAATACCCACTTTGGCCAGGATCTGCTTGCCTTCTGCGGTCGATGGGAATTTCAAAAACGCCTGAGCATTTGCTTCCGAACAGGTAAACGGCTCTGAAAAACGGGCATAAAAAAAGACGTACCGGTCCGGCGCCCATCCGCTGAGATGTTTCATTCCCTGAATCTCGTATTCATTGACAACGGTAAATTCATAGTCCAGCAATTTGCGGTCATGAATCGTCCGCGTCAGATCGATATATATCCCCGGATTCCCGGATTTCGGGAAGGTATAGCGGTGAAATCCGGCATGTGTGGTAGCCGTTAGTTCTGCAGTGATCGCATAATTGTCGAGAAACACCCGATAATAACCCGGAGCGGCTTTCTCTTTTTCATGGGAAAAAGAAGATCCGTACCGCCGTTCTTTATCTTCGCCATTCGGCAGCACGAATGAAGGCTCTTCGCCGGTATAAGGTAAAAAAACCACATCCCCTAAATCGCCGATACCGGTTCCACTCAAATGCGTATGGCTAAATCCCAATAAGGTTTGATCGTCATAATGATAACCGGAGCAAGCATCCCAGCCATTGGTACGCGTGTCGGGACTCAGTTGAACCAGACCGTGAGGAACGACGGCGCCGGGATACGTGTGTCCATGTCCGCCCGTCCCTATCAACGGATCAACTTGTTGCGCATAATCCTTTTCTTTTTCAGGACAGGCGCACAGACACACGAGTAAAACAAATAGAAATACACTTTTTATTTTCATGGCATTCAATTTAATTTGAATCCCAAAAGTAAAAAGCGAGACTTAAAATTTAATTAATTTCCAATTAATAGAGACTTAATCCGCAATTAATTTTCATTTTTCAATGCATTTGCATCCGCTTGTTCAGTTTTTCGGTAAATTCGTAATTTTTTAAGCCCCAGCCGGGCATCAATAATAAATCCTTCGGCGATTGCGATACGAACCGGTCGATGAAAAAATCCGGATTCAAGCGTTGCAGAAAGGCGATGCAGAGGTCGATGTACTCTTCTACGCTGTAAAGGTGGAATTGTTCGGGATGTTCGAGGTATTGTTGCGCCATTTTTGTATTTCTGATTAACTGTAACTGATGCAGTTTAACGGTTGTGAGCGGCAACTGCGAAATTTTTTCGGCATGAGAAAGTATCATTTCCCGCGATTCGCCGGGCAGGCCTAAAATGATGTGAGCGCCGCACCGAACGCCCCGCCGATGCGTGCGGTTGATGGTTTCCACCGCTTCTTCATACGTATGCCCCCGGTTAATGCGCTGCAATGTTTCATTGCTGGTCGATTCGATACCGTATTCGATGAGAAGAAAATAGCGCTTTGCCAAGTTTGCCAGTTCGCCGAGTAATTCGTCCGGCAGGCAGTCGGGACGGGTGCCGATGATAAGTCCAACTACCTGAGGATGATTCAATGCTTCGTCGTATTTTTTCAGTAGTTTTTCAGCCGAATCGTAAGTATTGGTGTACGACTGGAAATAGGCAATGTACTTCATCTGCGGATACTTGCGCGAAAAGAACCGGATCCCTTCTTCCATTTGCCGGGCAACCGATTTACCGCGGACGGCATACTGCGGACTGAATGTTTGGTTATTACAATACGTACAACCGCCCCAGCCTTTGGCTCCATCGCGATTGGGACAGGTAAAACCTGCATTAATCGCAATTTTCTGTACTTTGAAGGGAAACTGCGTTTGCAGGAAATCGCCGAAATCTTTATATGGTTTAGTATTCAAACCGGCCGTATTCACTTTCGATGATCAAGTCTTTTTTGTCGGACGGTTCGACGTGTCCTACGATTTGCGCATCAATTCCGAAAGATTGAGAAACCTCGATAACCGTTTTCGCACAGGTTTCCGGCAAATAAATCTCCATCCGGTGCCCCATGTTGAACACTCGGTACATCTCCTGCCAATCGGTTCCGGACTGTTCCCGAATCAGGCGGAAGAGCGGCGGAAGGGGAAACAATTGGTCTTTCACTATCCGCAGGTTATCCACAAAATGCAATATCTTGGTTTGTGCGCCGCCCGAAACGTGCACCATGCCGTGGATTTGCGATCGCAACAGATCTACCGTTTTTTTGATGACCGGCGCATAGGTACGGGTAGGCGAAAGGACTAACTTGCCGGCGTCCAGCCCTTCCGCAACGAGGTCGGTCAGTTGCATTTGTCCCGAATAGGTCAATTCGGCAGGCAGATTCGGATCGTAGCTTTCGGGATATTTCGCCGCCAGATAGGAAGCAAATACATCGTGTCGGGCGGAAGTCAAGCCGTTACTGCCCATCCCCCCGTTGTACGCTTTTTCGTATGAAGCCTGCCCGTAGGAACTCAGGCCGACGATGACGTCGCCGGCGGCAATCCGGGCATTGTCGATCACGTCCGAACGTTTCATCCGGCAGGTTACGGTGCTGTCCACGATAATGGTGCGCACCAAATCGCCCACATCGGCCGTTTCGCCGCCGGTGGGATAAATATGTACGCCCAAGCGACTTAACTCTTCGCACAATTCGTTGGTTCCCTGGATGATGGCGGAAATTACTTCGCCCGGAATCAGGCGTTTGTTGCGGCCAATGGTCGATGACAGCAAGATATTGTCCGTAGCGCCAACGCAAAGCAAATCGTCCACATTCATAATCAGCGCATCCTGGGCGACGCCTTTCCAGACCGACAAATCGCCGGTTTCGCGCCAATAAATATAGGCCAAAGACGATTTGGTTCCCGCCCCGTCGGCATGCATGATATTACAATATGCCGGGTCGCCGCCCAACACATCGGGAACAATTTTGCAAAAAGCTTTCGGAAATATTCCCTTATCCGTGTTTTTGATGGCGTTGTGGACGTCTTCTTTCGAGGCCGAAACCCCCCGCTGCATGTATCGTTGACTGTTCATGATGGATGGATATATGTATTTTTTGTTTGAATCTTCGGAGAACAAAAGTAAGCATCCATTTTCAATTTACCAATAAAACGACGCGCAATTAAAATAAACACTTCGATAATTAAATATTTGATTTTGAGCTTATACAGATGTTCCAATAAAAAAAATATTAAAAACCGATTTTTGATACGCCCTTTCTAAAACTGAAAATAAATAAATTTCTGCAAATCGGCCGTGATGAACTGGTAGATGATAAAAACGGACACGACAATAAATACAATCATCGCCGGCAGAGACATTTGCGCAAACAGCAACCGGTAGCGGCGCTTGAATTTGTCGGGCAGCCAGTGAATAATCATGCCGACAACAATCAGCGAAAACACATAACGGTATTCGTAAACGATTGCATCGATCTGCGCAAGGTTCCACGATCCGCCAATCTGGTTGACCATGTTCTTGGCCGTATTCCATGCCGTTTGATTGGCCTCTGCCGGATCCAGATTGGAGCCGGAACGGAAAAACAGGCGCGTAAAGGAAATAAAAACAAAGGTTTGCAAAACTGCCCAAACGGTTCCCAACATGCGGAACGAGTATTTTTGCTTTATCCACCGTCGGTCTTGCAAGTAACCGTAAATCATCCGGATGATGCTGCCGGTCAAAAGGATGCTCAGCCAAACAGCCGCTATGTTTCCTGCCGGAAAGGAAAAAAGGAGGCTCAGCGAAAGGAAAAAGAGGGTCAATGAAAGCAGTATCAGTACCCGCAAATAGTTGTTCCATTTTTTCCAGAACTTATAGAGGACAATGCCGATGCCGTTCAAACCGCCCCAAATGACGAAATTCCAGCTGGCGCCATGCCACAGGCCGCCCAGCAGCATGGTATTCATCAGGTTCAGGTTCGTGTTGATTTTACTTCGCGATTGCGGATAAGTATAGGCGATGTAGCTGACTGTTCCCATTATCAAAAACAGCAT
>JAITAH010000156.1 GCA_031284225.1 Dysgonamonadaceae bacterium
CGTCTTAACCGGTACGTATCTGTCGCAAATGAAAGAATACCAAGCGGAACAACTCCGTCCCGAATTAGATGGATTGAAAGCCCGTTTGGCTCAATTGACGGAAATCTATGAACAATTGGTTCCCGCTGTAGCCGATACAAAAGATAACGACTACATTGATTTTCAGGCTCGCCGTTTGGTAGAATGTGCCGGACACATCCTTTTGGGATACCTGTTATTGCTCGACGCGAACCGCAATTACGAAACATTCATCCGGTCGGCAGAAACGTATATCGCTTACGGGGAAGCGGAAGTGCATAAAATTCAGCGCTTCATCCAAAATTTCAATCCGGCCAACTTGGGATTTTACAAGCAAGTATGAATATAATTATCGATCAGGGAAATTCGGCTGCTAAAGTTGCCTTGTTCGATGAGAACGCTTTGGTTAAGGTCTTTCATACAGAGGCTTTAACCGAAGTTTTTTTGGATAGTATTATTCAGGAATTTAAACCGGAGGCCGGGATTCTTTGCTCCGTAAAAAATCTTAACGAGGTGGATATAGCGGAACATTTAAAAACCTTGGGAGCGTTTTACCAACTGGATTACCAACTGCCTATTCCTCTAACGATTGAGTACCAAACGCCACAAACGCTGGGTATGGACAGGGTGGCCGCCGCAGTAGGAGGCGTATCCCAAAAACCGGCTACCAATCTGCTGGTTATCGATATCGGAACGGCCATCACCATCGATTATGTTTCCGCAACGGGCGTCTATCGAGGCGGAAACATTTCCCCTGGCGTCGAATTGAGGTTCAAAGCATTAAGTCATTTTACCGGACGGCTACCTTTCGTCCATGAACAGGGCGATATTCCATCGTTAGGCTATAATACGGAAACCGCCATTCGTTCGGGAGTGATTGAAGGAATTACCCGTGAACTTGATTCCTATATCGACGAATACCAAAAAAAACAGGGTATTTCCACTTTTTTAACAGGCGGATACACTTTTTATTTTGAAAGTAAATTAAAAAACGCCATCTTTGCAGACGAAAATTTAGTCCTGAAAGGATTAAATGAAATCTTAAAATATCAACAAAAATGAGAATTACATTTGTTTCCTTATTTATATTGATTTCGTTCGCCGTTTTTTCCCAAAGCGACAACACCAATTCGCCTTACACCTACTATGGATACGGCGTATTAGCCGACCCAGCGTTTGCGTCGCAGCGAGGCATGGGAGGCATCGGTTACGGATTACGTAATTCCCAGATGATTAATCCTTTGAATCCGGCTTCTTTCTCGGCCGTCGATTCCATGACTTTTATGCTCGATTTCGGCGTAAAAGGGCAAGTGGCGCTGATGGACGACGGCGCTTTCGGCTCCGCCCGACGCTACAACGGCGGATTGGAATATCTTGCTTTACAAATTCCATTGGCCAAAGGCTTGGGAATAGCCGTCGGCATCGAACCGATATCGTTTGTCGGGTATCAATACGGCGACACGGCCACTGTAACTGATGCGACTGCCTCTAATGTTTATTATGGTTCCGGCGGTCTGAACAAGGTATATGGCGCTCTTTCCTACAATCTTTTCAAACGATTATCGGTAGGCGTGAATGTGGGTTACTTGTTCGGCGACATTATTCACGATTGGACAACTACTTTTACGACCGCCGATTCGTATATCAATGCGTGGTCGGATTCTTTACGCATGGCGGGATTAACGTATGAATTTGGAATGCAATACGTTCATCCGCTGAAAAAAAATTCGGAAATTGTTTTCGGGCTTGTTTATTCCCCGAAAATCAATCTGTCGGGAAAAGTTGCGACGGCCGATGTGCGTTACGACGCAAGCGGCGTGGTAACGGGCGATCCGAAGTATTACAGTACTATGGATTCGGTTTTTCAACGTCCCGAAACCTACGGCGTGGGGATCTCTTACCACCAACTGAACAAGTTGACCGTCGGCGCCGATTTTAAATACGAAAAATGGGCCGAAGCTAAATTCTACGATCAAACTCATTCTCTCGCTAACCGGACAAAAATCAATGTTGGGGCCGAATACATCCCGAACCTGATGAGGAACAATCTGCTTAGCAAAATTCATTACCGGGCAGGAGCTTATTTCGCCAATTCGTATATTATAGATAAAAACGATTCCAAGTACGACGAATACGGCGTAAGCATAGGTTTAGGGTTTCCTATGGTCGATCGTCGTTCGTCCGTCAATATGGCGTTTGAATATACTCGCCTAACTCCTCAAAAAATCGCTTCGATGAGCGAACAGTATTTCAAACTCACCCTCAGCTATACATTCAACGAATTGTGGTTCTTCAAACAAAGACTTCAGTAATAGGGATTCTACTGGCTTGTGCGCTGATGCTGTCTTGCAGTCCGCGCAATAAAAACGCAACGGTCGATGTGAATGCCAACGCCCGTCCCGTATTGCACGGCGAAGATATTTCGTCGCTAATTTCCGATTCGGGCATTACCCGTTTCCGATTGGAAACCAAGGTTTGGGACGCTTATTCCAACGATACCGCATCGTATTGGTATTTTCCCGAAGGGATTTATGTCGAACAGTTCGACTCGCTGTTTCAAGTAACCGGATATGTCAAGGCCGATACGGCTTATTATTTCGATAAAACCGGATTGTGGCGCTTGATAAAAAACGTATTACTCAAAAATGTGGAAGGCGCCACTTGCGAAACTTCCGAATTATTCTGGAATTCAAAAGAACCGGAGTCGTCTATCCAATCCATTTATACCGATAAACTCGTCAAAATCACTACTCCGGACAAGGTTATTACCAGCATCGGATTCAAATCCAACCGATCGTTAACCGAGTATCGACTATACCAAAATACTTTGGAAACAGAAATCGAGCAAGATAAGGTCCCGGACGAATAAATTTTTCCTTAAAACATGGTGCAAAATAGTGTAAAACTTCGTATCTTCGTGCGCAATTTTCAAAAAAGAATAAATAAACATAAAATCAATGGCAACATTAGAAAAAATCAGAAGTAAAGCCGCCCTGTTGGTAATCATAGTGGGAATTGCTTTATTAGCATTTATTGTGGGAGACTTCCTTAAATCCGGTTCAACCTTTTTCCATCAAAAACAGGAAAATATTATCACCGTAAACGGTGAAAATATGAATTATCGCGATTATCAGGCAAAAGTAGAAGAACGCACTAACATGCTGAAACAAAGCAATAACCGTTCTTTTGCCGACGACGAACAGAATCAAATCCGGCTAATGGTGTTGAACGAAGCAATCGATAATATCCTTTTTTCGGAAGAAGCTGAAAAATTAGGTTTGGCAGTCGGCAAAGAAGAATCAAGAGATCTGTTGATGGGAAACAATATTTCCCCCATGATACAACAGTATTTCCGAAATCCGCAAACCGGACAGTTTGACAAAATGGCGTTGCTTCAATTCCTTCAGATGATTGAAAACGAAGATTTTACCGATTATTCCGATGCGCAAATCGAACAATTGAAGGAACAGAAAAAAGTCTGGTTAAACATTGAAAAACAAGTTATTCAAAACCAGTTAAGAGGAAAATTCAATGTTTTGGTCGCTTCCGCCATCCTTACCAACGATTTGGAAATCAAAGCGCAAACCGAAAGCAATCGCATCAATGTCGATTTCGATTATGTTGCCCAAGCGTACAGTACGGTTCCCGACACGGCAGTCAGCGTATCGGACGCCGAAATCCGGCAATTATACAACGAACGCAAAAATCAATACAAACAGGAAGAAGCAAAAGTGATTAGTTACATCGCTTATCCGATTGCTCCCAGTCCGGAAGATTATCAGGCGGTAGAAACGAAGTTGACGGGTTTGAGAGACCAATTAGCCGCTTCCGAAACGGTTGCCGACCTCGTTCAAACCCATTCGGATGTTCCATACATCAATGCCTATCAAGCGCATTCCGCATTGACCGAAACGCTCAAGCAATTGGTTGACGCTCATCCGGTCGGCGCCATCGACGGGCCGGTATTGATCAACGACGCCTACCATCTTTACAAAATTGAAGGCGAAAAAACCGCCCCGGATTCTGTCAACCTTCATGCGCTTATGTTGCCGATGATGGGAACGGAAGAACAATTGACCCATCTAACCGACAGTTTAATCAATGTGATAAAAAAAGGAACATCTTTTGCCGATATGGCTTCCGCCGCCAGCGCCGGCCAAACGAATGGAGAAATCGGTTGGGCAACCGAAACTATGCTGGTTTCCCAGGTAGATGTTCAATTCAAAGACGAGGTATTTAACGCGCCGATCAATACGCCCGTAGTTATCAAATCGAACGCAGGTTCGTTTTTGGTACAGGTAAGCGAAAAGACAAAGCCGGTGAAGAAATACAAAATCGCCAATCTTCAGATACGAGTTACCCCCAGTCAAGAAACAAAAACCCGTTTGTATAACGAGTTGAGCCAATATATTTCGACCAATCATTCGCTGGAGACTTTGAAAGACAATGCAGGCAAAGCCGGTTTCAACATCCAAACGAATGTAGAGGTAACGAAAGAACAAATCAATATCAGCAACATTCAAAGCACGCGACCGGTGATTCAATGGGCGTTTAACAACAAGAAAGGAGCTATTTCCGATATTTACGAATGTCAGAACGGCGAATATTTTGTAGTGGCCGCCGTAGAAGGTTCTTTGCCGACAGGTTACCGTTCCTTAGCTTCCGTTTCTAACTTTCTGAAGATCGAACTGCTGAACAAGAAAAAAGGAGAAAAACTGGCCGCCGATCTGAAAGCCAAAAATCTCGTTACGTTGGAACAATACGCAGAAGCGATGAATACGACTCCGCAATCGGTCAAATTTGTTACTTTCGGCACAGCGTCCATTTCGGGAATCGGAGTCGAACCGGTTCTGAATGTAGAAGCCCCGTTAGCTCCCCTGAATCAGGTTGTTGGGCCGTTTGCCGGGAAAAACCGCGTATATGCGATTATGGTTACGGATAAACGGGAAGAAGAAGCCGCTGATATCGAAGTACAAAAACAGCAGATGCAAATGCAAAGCCTGTACCGCCGGCAGCAGTTGATTCAATCGCCCGAATTATTGCGGGAAAATGCAAAAATTGCCAATAATTTCAGCCGATTCTTCTAACCTATTGATAGGAAAAACATTAGAAGAATTTAAACAAATCGCCGGAGAAAGGAGTATGCCGCCATTTACGGCGCGCCAAATCTCCGATTGGGTGTATAAAAAGCGTGCGTCGTCCATCGATGCAATGACCAACCTTTCGCTGGCTCATCGCCGGTTATTGAAAGAAAATTACAACCTGGGGCGCCGGCAGCCGACACATTTCCAAACGTCCGTCGATGGAACCGTTAAATATTTATTTCCTGTTTCCAACGGCCATTTCGTCGAAACGGTTTATATTCCCGACAAAGAACGGGCAACGCTCTGCGTATCGTCCCAAGCAGGATGCCGAATGAATTGTCGGTTTTGCATGACCGGCCGGCAAGGATTTTCCGGCCAACTGACGGCCGGCGATATGCTCAATCAGATTTTGTCTGTTCCCGAAAGTGAAAACCTCACCAATGTGGTTTTCATGGGCATGGGCGAACCGTTGGACAACCCGGAGGAACTCTTCAAGACCTTGGAAATTCTGACTTCCGATTATGGTTTCGGCTGGAGTCCCAAGCGAATCACCGTATCCACGATCGGCGTTCTGCCCGCATTAAAGCGCTTTTTGGAAGAAACTCACGTCCATTTGGCGGTCAGCCTGCAGTCGCCTTTTCCGGAGGAACGGCTTTCGCTCATGCCCGTCGAAAAAGTCTGGCCGGCAACCGGCGTACTGGATTTAATCCGGCAATACGATTTCACGCATCAACGTCGCGTTTCGTTCGAATACATCTGTTTCGGCGGATGGAACGACGACGGGCGGCACGCCTCGGCCTTAGCTCAATTACTCAAAGGGATTCCTTGCCGCGTAAACCTGATTAAATACCATGCGTGGCCTGATACCGATTTACCGGCGTCCCGTCCCGAAGCGATGATCGCTTTCCGCGATTATTTGAATGCCAAAGGGGTGATTGCCACCATTCGGGCCTCCCGGGGCGAAGATATTCTGGCGGCCTGCGGAATGCTTCGTCAACAAGACAATTAGCCCCTTGAGTATAAAAACCATTAATCACTAACCATTAATCACTAACCATTAATCACTAACCACTACTCACTAACCACTAACCACTAACCACTAACCATTAACCACTTTCATGGTTTTAACTCTTCCCGCAAAAACTGCGACGTATAACCCGCGTCCGATTGCGCCAGCGCTTCAGGAGTTCCCTCAAACAGGATATACCCTCCTCCCCTTCCGCCATCCGGCCCCATATCAATAATATGGTCAGCCGATTTGATCACATCCAAGTTGTGTTCAATCACAATAATGGTATTTCCTTTGTCCACCAAGCGGTTAATCACTTCGAGCAAGACTTTGATATCCTCAAAATGCAAACCGGTGGTCGGTTCGTCCAAGAGATAGAGTGTCTTTCCCGTATCGCGCTTCGCCAATTCGGTGGACAATTTCACCCGTTGGCTTTCGCCGCCGGAAAGCGTGGTCGAAGACTGTCCCAATTTGACATACCCCAAACCCACATCCTGCAACACTTTGAGTTTGGCGTAGATATGTGGTATATTTTCAAAAAACTCCAC
This sequence comes from Dysgonamonadaceae bacterium, assembly GCA_031284225.1. The sequence continues at coordinate 6,660 of JAITAH010000156.1, forward strand.
GGCGCGGTTAATGGTCATATCCAACACATCGGCAATGGATTTGCCTTTGTATTTCACTTCCAAGGTTTCCCGATTATAGCGTTTCCCTTGACAGGATTCGCAAGGCACGTACACATCCGGCAGAAAATTCATCTCAATCGCTTTATAGCCGTTGCCGCCGCACACTTCGCAACGGCCGCCTTTGACGTTGAAAGAAAACCGTCCGGGTTTATATCCCCGGATTTTCGATTCCGGTAAATCGACAAACAAGTTGCGGATCTCGGAAAAAATACCGGTATAAGTGGCCGGATTGGAACGAGGCGTTCGCCCGATGGGCGACTGATCGACATTGACAACTTTATCAATGTATTCCAAACCTTCGATTTCGCCGTATGGCAAAGGATCTTGCAGCGAACGATACAATTTCCGGCTGATAATCGGTTGCAAGGTTTCGTTAATCAGCGAAGATTTGCCGCTGCCGGAAACGCCCGTAACACAAATAAATTTACCCAGCGGAAACGCAACGTCTATATTTTTCAGATTATTACCGGTAGCGCCTTTCAAAACAAGGCTTTTCCCGTCGCCTGCTCTGCGTTGTCCGGGTACCGGAATCGTTTTTTTGCCATTGAGATAATCGGCAGTCAACGTATCGGCCTGAAGCATTTCTCCGGGCGTTCCGGTAAACACGACTTCGCCGCCCAAGCGGCCGGCGCGCGGTCCCAAGTCCACGACATAATCCGCATGCATCATCATTTCCTTGTCGTGTTCCACCACGATGACGGAATTGCCGGTATCCCGCAGGCGTTTCAACGATTCTATTAAACGGGCATTATCGCGCTGATGCAAACCGATACTGGGTTCGTCCAAAATATAAAGTACATTGACTAATTGCGATCCGATTTGCGTAGCCAACCGGATGCGCTGGCTTTCGCCGCCCGATAAGGAAGAAGAAGCCCGGTTTAAGGTCAGATATTCCAAACCGACGTCCAGCAGAAACTGAATCCGGTTGCGGATTTCTTTCAATATTTCCGCAGCAATCTGTTGCTGTTGCCGGCTCAAATGCGCTTCCAAACCGTTCAGCCATTCCGACAAGCTGAGGATATCCATATCGGCCAGCTCCGCGATATTTTTACCGTGAATAAAGTAATGCAAAGCCTCTCGATTCAGGCGTTGGCCTTGACATTCGGGACAAACCGCCGTGCGGATAAACTGGTCGGCCCATTTTTGCGCCGCCGCCGAACTGTCCTGTTCCTGTTGCAAAATAATGTATTTGCTGACGCCATCGAACGATAGAAAATAATTGGAATGATAGCCTAACGACGCATTCCTGATCTGCAACCGTTCTTCCGTACCGTTCATAACGTCGTCGATGGCCTCTTCCGGAACCTCTTCCAACGGAGTTTTGATATTGACGCCGTATTTTTCGAGGATGGCTTCGATTTGCCAGAATATCAAAGTGTCCCGGTACCGTCCCAAGGGCACAATGCCGCCTTGAAAAACGCTTAGTTTCGGATCCGGGATAATTGTTTTCATATCAATTCGATTAATCGTTCCAATCCCTTTACAGCGGGGACAAGCGCCTTGCGGCGAATTGAACGAAAAATTATGCGGCGCCGGTTCGCTGTACGATAGTCCGGTGTCCGTACACATCAAATGACGGCTGAGGTGTCGGGGCGTATCCGAACTTGTTTCCCAAACCATCATCAGTCCGGAGCCTTGCCGCATCGCCATGCCGACGCTCTGTTTCACCCGTTTTTCATCTTTTGCGTGAATCCATAATTTATCGATCAGAATTTCGACAGAATGGTTTTTGTAGCGGTCCAGCTTCAAACCCGGAACAATCTCGCGCAATTCGCCGTCGATCCGCACATACAGGAAGCCTTTTTTCCGTATCTGTTCAAACAATTCTTTGTAATGGCCTTTCCGGTTGCGCACCACCGGCGCCAGCAGATAGACTTTCTTATCGTCGTATTGTTCTAAAATCAGGCGTAAAACCTGTTCTTCCGTATATTTCACCATCTTTTTGCCGGTGGCGTAGGAATAAGCTTCGCCGGCGCGGGCATACAATAAGCGGAAAAAATCGTAAATTTCGGTGCTGGTGCCTACCGTTGAACGCGGACTGCGGTTGGTCGTTTTCTGCTCAATCGAAATCACCGGACTTAAGCCTGTGATTTTATCCACATCGGGACGTTCCATATTGCCCAAAAACGAACGGGCATACGACGAAAAGGTTTCGATGTACCGGCGCTGTCCCTCGGCAAAAATGGTATCGAAAGCCAACGACGATTTGCCGCTGCCGCTCAAACCGGTAATCACCGCAAATTGGTTGCGGGGAATCCGGACGTCAATATTCTTCAGATTGTGCACCCGTGCGCCCAGTATATCCAAGCAATCCATCAGCGGCTGTTCCATATTCCGAAATTTTTCTTTTTTTATTGACATAATATTCCCAAATAATGCTTTGCGGCAACAGCAACTTCGATACATCGAGCCGGGTACGTCTCAGGTTTTCTTCCCGGACAGCCCGATAGCGCGTTTTCATCCGATGGAAATCCCAACGGGCTTTGCAGATAGCCCAGGCATTGGCCCATTGTCTTTTCCACAAGCAATGAATCGCCGACAGATAATCCAGAACAAACCGGATGTGCATCACCCGCGAGTAATGGGGTTCCGGCAAATTCTTGTACAGCATTAACAAATTATTCCTGAAATTCAGGTAATCTTTCTTCGGATCGGCTTTCCCCAGGGTAGCTCCTCCCACATGAAAAACAGCCGATTGCGGCAAGCAAACAATCTTTTTACCGCGGGCATTCAGCCGCCAGCAAAGGTCGATTTCCTCCTGATGGGCAAAAAAACCGTCATCAAAACCGCCGGCGTCTTTGAACACTTGCAAGCGGATAAACAGGCAGGCGCCGCTGGCCCAGAAGATGCGAACGGGTGTTTCGTACTGACCCGTATCGTTTTCTACCACACTCAAAATACGACCCCGGCACAATGGATAGCCGTTCTTATCCATAAAACCGCCGCAAGCGCCGGCATACTCAAATTCCCAGCGCTTCCGGTAAGACAATATTTTCGGTTGAAGGGCGACTACGTCGAGATGCGTTTCCAGATAACCGACGGCCTGCCGCAACCATTCCGGTAGAACCTCTACATCCGAATTGAGCAAAACCACATATTCGTAATCCAAATCGTCCAGAATCCGGTTGTAGCCTTTGGCAAAGCCGTAATTCCGCCCCAATGCCCGAACGATTACGGACGGATAATGTTCTTCCAGAAAAGCGACGGAATCGTCGGTCGAACCATTGTCCGCTACGATAATATCGGCCATTTCCGTAGGCGTATGCAGTAATACCGACGGTAAAAATTGCTCCAACAGTTTTCTGCCGTTCCAATTCAATATCACAATGGCGGTCTGTTTCATACCCGGCTTTTATGCAGGAGGAGTAATTTCAACGGCAAAATGCGTTCCATTGAAATCACTTAACCTTACGTTTATTATTTTATTAATCCAAAGAGGATGATAAGCGGTTTCCACCTTGATGTAGTTTTCGGTAAAACCTTGCATTTTATCTCCCCGTCGAGTCTGTTCAAACAACGCCCGATGGACGCTTCCCGTTTGGGAACGATAAAATTCCTGCCATTTTCGTTCCGACAATTTCAGTAATTGACGGCTGCGTTCCTGTTTTTCTTTCGGCGGAACGGGCGGTTCGATCTTCAAAGCCATCGTACCCGGACGTTCGGAATACGGGAAAACATGCAATTGCGAAAACGGCAGCGTTTCCAGAAACCCTTTCGCTTGTTCGAAATATTCCGGCGTTTCGCCGCGCATGCCGGCAATAACGTCCACTCCGATAAAAGCGTCGGGCAATACCGTTCGTATTTTTTCTATTTTCGACTGGAAGAAGGCCGTATCGTATTTCCGGCGCATCAGTTTCAATACCGCATCGGAACCGGCCTGCAAGGGAAGATGAAAATGCGGGGCAAACCGTTGCGAATGAGCAACGAAATCCAGTATCTCGTCGGTCAGCAAATTCGGTTCGATGGACGATATCCGAAACCGTTCGATACTTTCCACTCGGTCTAAGGCGCGGATTAAATCGAAAAACGTTTCGCCGGTGGTTTTGCCGAAATCGCCGATATTGACGCCGGTCAATACAATTTCCTTACCGCCTTCGCGTCCGGCCGTTTCGGCCATTTGCAC
>JAITAH010000227.1 GCA_031284225.1 Dysgonamonadaceae bacterium
AAGTCCGGAAGAAATCCGGAAAGAAAAACCCTGTTACGATTTTAATCGAAAATCCATCCTGTTTTTGGGCGGATTTCAAGTATTTGATAAAAACGGCGAAAACATAACCGGCGAATTTACGCCTACATTGAAATTTATTTTGGTGTTGATTATTCTCTATGCCAATAATAAAGGAATCTCCTCGTGGAAATTGCAGGAATTACTGTGGTTCGATAAAACGGAAGAAGCTGCCCGGAACAATCGGAATGTCAACATCAGTAAATTAAGGCTTATCCTTCAGAAGTTGGGCGAGATAGACATAACCAATCAAAACGGCTATTGGACCATTGCCTTGCCGGACGATGTGCTTTGCGATTATAAAGAAACGTTACGGTTGGTAAACCAAATCCAAAATGAAACGACAACCGCTAAAGAAGATTTATTGCGACTGCTATCGCTTCTTGATTATGGCCAGATGCTTCCGAATATCCAATTGGAATGGGTGGATAATTTCAAAACAGATTTTACGAACGCCGTTATGGACGCGTTGATCTATCTGGTTAACAATGAGAAAAATTCGTTTTACAACCAGCCGGAAATACGCTTGAAGATTGCCGATTCGCTGTTAAAATTGGATTCCATTCATGAAGAAGCGATCGGCATCAAATGCAAAGCTTATATCAAAATGGGGAAAAAAAGCCTGGCTAAAGCTACTTTTGAAAATTTCAGCCGGGAATATAAGTTGATGTTGGGAGAACCTTATCCTGGCTCCGGTAAAGACTTTTGGGAGTAACGGACGCCCTGCGCTGCTGAGGTGATTGAGTTATTACAATAAAGTTTTTTCAAAGAAAACGTAAATTTTCCATACGTATGTTAGGCTGTTTTCCAAAAATATATTATCTTTGCATCCCATTTTAGGCGCATTTTGCAAAGAATGTAAATAAAATGGCTTGATTTTCAGTAGATAAAGAAATTTTCAACTAAAAAATCAAGAGCGAGTGTTAAATATTGTCCGGGCAGCCCGGATCAATTTAATTATTAAAAAATGACAGATCCTATTGCAGATTATCTGACAAGACTACGGAATGCCATCAAAGCGAAACATCGCGTGGTGGACATTCCCGCGTCGAATTTGAAGAAGGAAATAACAAAAATCCTCTTCGACAAAGGCTACATCTTGAATTACAAGTTTGTAGAGGACGGTCCTCAAGGCTTGATTAAAATCGCCTTGAAGTATGACCCCGTAAATAAAGTGAACGCAATCAAAACCCTGAAGCGTATTTCCACGCCGGGTTTGCGTCGCTACACCGGTTACAAGGAAATACCTTATGTGTTGAACGGACTGGGTATTGCCGTGCTGAGTACTTCCCGAGGAGTGATGACAGACAAAGAAGCCCGCGACCTGAAAATCGGCGGCGAAGTTTTATGTTATGTTTACTAAAAAGGAGGAAAACGTATGTCAAGAATAGGAAAATTACCCATCACGGTGCCCGCTAAAGTAAGCGTGTCGCAAAAAGACCATGTAATTACGGTGAAAGGCCCCAAAGGCGAATTGTCGCAATACGTCAATCCCGCTATCAAAGTGGAAGTAAACGACGGTGTATTAACGGTATCTCGCTCCGACGACGAACGACAAAACCGCGCCATGCACGGATTATACCGCGCATTGATCAACAATATGATTGTGGGCGTATCGGAAGGATACAAGAAAGAATTGGAATTAGTCGGCGTTGGTTATCGCGTGTCGAGTGCCGGCAATGTATTGGATTTTGCATTAGGTTACACACACAATATCTTTTTGCAATTACCTCCGGAAATCAAAGTGGAAACCAAGACGGAACGGAATAAAAATCCCTTGGTAATTTTAGAATCGGCCGATAAACAACTCATCGGACAGGCTTGCGCGAAAATCCGCTCGTTCCGGAAAGTAGAGCCCTACAAAGGAAAAGGTATTCGCTTTGTGGGAGAAGTCGTTCGCCGGAAATCCGGAAAATCGGCAAGTAAATAATCGAAAACTGAAATTAGCATGACAACAAAGGAATTAAGAAGAAAAAAGATAAAACAGCGGGTGCGCAAGCACATTTCAGGAACCGCCGAACGCCCCCGTCTAAGCGTGTTTAGAAGCAACAAACAGATTTACGCTCAGGTTATCGACGATTTGACCGGCCGGACATTGGCTGCCGCTTCTTCGCTGGGAATAACGGAAAAAGCGCCGAAAAAGGAAATTGCAGCCAAAGTAGGCGAACTTATTGCTCAGAAATCGAAAGAAGCCGGCGTCGAAGTCGTCGTTTTCGACCGGAACGGGTATTTATACCATGGCAGAGTAAAAGAATTGGCAGAAGCAGCCCGTAAAGGCGGACTTAAATTTTAATAAGAAATGGCAGTAAATAATAAAGTAAAGTCAACAAACGACTTGGAATTGAAAGACCGCTTGGTAGCCATCAATCGCGTAACGAAAGTTACCAAAGGGGGACGTACCTTCAGCTTCGCCGCGATCGTGGTAGTAGGAAACGAAGACGGGATTGTCGGCTGGGGCTTAGGCAAAGCCGGCGAAGTAACCGCCGCCATCGCCAAAGGGGTTGAAGCGGCTAAAAAGAACTTGATTAAAGTTCCCATCTATAAAGGAACCATTCCTCACGAACAAATCGCCAAATTCGGCGGCGCGCAGGTGTTTATCAAACCGGCTACCCACGGTACCGGAGTGAAAGCCGGTGGCGCTATGCGTGCGGTATTGGAAAGTGTCGGAATTACCGACGTTTTGGCTAAATCGAAAGGTTCGTCCAATCCGCATAACTTGGTGAAAGCTACCCTCGCCGCTTTGAGCGAATTGCGCGATCCGGCTATGGTAGCCCAAAACAGAGGAATATCGGTAGAAAGAGTATTTAAAGGATAAAAAGGAGGATACAGATATGGCAACGATAAAAATTAAACAAGTAAGAAGTCGCATCGGATGTCCGAAAACGCAAAAGCTGACTTTAGATGCTTTGGGCCTGCGTAAAACAGGCCGTGTGGTAGAACACAACGATAATCCGGCCATCCGGGGTATGATTGAGAAAGTTAAACATTTAGTAGAAGTAGAACAATGAATTTATCCAATTTAAAACCTGCCGAAGGTTCCACAAAAACCCGCAAACGAATCGGTCGCGGACCGGGTTCGGGACTGGGAGGAACTTCCACAAGAGGTCATAAAGGTCAGAAATCGCGGTCGGGCTATTCCAAAAAAATCGGTTTTGAAGGCGGTCAGATGCCTATTCAACGGCGATTACCGAAATTCGGTTTCAAAAACATCAACCATATTGAATACAAAGCAATCAATTTGAGCGTTTTGCAGGAATTGGCCGATGCCCGGCAATTGACGAAAATCGGTATCGACGAATTAAAGAAAGCCGGATTTGTTTCGTCGAAACACTTAGTGAAAATCCTTGCCAAAGGAACCGTTACTTCCGCGTTGGAAATTACCGCTCACGCGTTTTCCAAAACCGCCGAAGAAGCGATTACGAAAGCAGGAGGAACGGCCGTAAAACTCTAACGCGATGAGAGCAATTGATACGATCAAAAACATCTGGAAGATAGAAGATCTGAAAAACCGGATCATTCTTACCTTCCTGTTAATTGTGGTTTACCGTTTCTTATCCGTTATCACGCTTCCGGGGATTAATCCCGGCGACTTGACGGCGTTACAAGCGCAAACCCAGGGCGGTTTGATGAGTTTGCTGGATATGTTTTCGGGAGGGGCTTTCTCCAATGCGTCGATTGTCGCTTTGGGAATTATGCCCTACATCTCGGCGTCTATCGTGATACAGCTGTTGGCGATTGCGGTGCCTTATTTTCAGAAACTGCAACGCGAAGGCGAAAGCGGACGACGGAAAATCAACCAATATACCCGTTATTTGACGATTGCCATCCTGATACTTCAGGCTCCGACCTATTTGGTGAACCTCAGCGTACAAATGCGGCAGGCGGGAGCAATGCTTCCGGGCGGTGTGTGGTTTACGGTTTCTTCGACGATTATTCTCGCCGCCGGCTCGATGTTTGTCTTGTGGTTGGGCGAAAGGATTACGGACAAAGGGATCGGTAACGGGGTTTCATTCATTATTATGGTGGGGATTATCGCCCGCTTGCCGGAAGCGCTGACGCAGGAATTTATCTCGCGTATGAGCGAAACGGCCGGTGGTTTGATTATGATGCTGGTAGAAATTATTGTCTTGCTGGCTGTGATTGCAGGCGCTATCTTGTTGGTGCAGGGTACCCGGCGAATACCGGTTCAATACGCGAAGCAAATGGTGGGTAACCGGCAATTCGGCGGCGCACGGCAATACATTCCCTTAAAAGTAAATGCAGCCAATGTGATGCCGATCATCTTTGCACAGGCAATCATGTTTATTCCGGTTTCGTTGATGGGTTTCGGTTCCAATCCGGACAGTTGGGCGTTCAAAATATTCGGTTCGCTGACCGATATTAACGGTTTCTGGTACAACTTTATCGACGTGGTGCTGATCATCATGTTTACCTATTTTTATACGGCGATTACCATCAACCCCAAACAGATGGCGGAAGACCTGAAACGCAACAACGGCTTTATTCCGGGTATTAAACCGGGGAAGAAAACGGCTGAATACATCGACGAAATCATGTCGCGGATTACTTTGCCGGGTTCGTTGTTCCTTGCGCTGGTGGCTATTATGCCGGCGTTTGCCAAATTGTTCGGCATCCAGCAGGCTTTTGCTTCGTTCTTCGGAGGAACCTCGCTGTTGATTCTGGTGGGTGTGGTGTTGGATACTTTACAACAAGTGGAAAGCCATTTGTTGATGCGTCATTACGACGGATTGCTGAAATCCGGAAGAATTAAAGGCCGTTCGGGTCAGATGTATTGATGATTTATCTAAAGACAGACGAAGAAATAGAGTATATGCGTGTGGCTAATCGTTTGGTCGGCGCTACTTTAGCAGAAGTGGCAAAGCATATCGAACCGGGGATTACCACGCTTCAGTTGGATAAGATAGGGGATGCATTTATCCGCGATCAGGGAGGAATTCCCTTGTTCAAAGGATACCGGGGATTTCCCAATGCGCTCTGTATTTCGGTCAATGAAAATGTTGTTCACGGCATTCCGGGCGATTACCGCCTGAAAGAAGGCGATATAGTTTCGCTCGATTGCGGAGTAAAAATAAACGGTTATTGCGGCGACTCGGCCTACACGTTTGAAGTAGGCGAAGTCAAACCCGAAATAAAAAAGCTGTTGCAAACCACCAAAGAAGCTTTATACGCCGGGATAAACGTAGCCGTGGAAGGAAAACGAATCGGCGATATAGGAAATACGATTCAACATTATTGCGAAGACAAGGGCTATAGCGTAGTCCGCGATTTGGTAGGCCATGGCATCGGCAGAGAAATGCACGAAGATCCGGAAGTTCCCAATTATGGGAAAAAAGGTTACGGAGCGCTGTTGAAAAGCGGGATGTGCCTTGCCATAGAACCGATGATCAATATGGGAAAGAAGAACGTGAAGGTAGAAAAAGATGGATGGACCATTCGCACTGCCGACCGCAAGCCTTCCGCCCATTACGAGCACACCATCGCAATTCGGCAAGGAAAAGCAGATATCTTATCCACCTTCGAGTTGATAGATCAGGTTTTACAAAATAAATAATATATGGCTAAACAGGCAGCAATCGAACAAGACGGGATCATTGTAGAAGCATTGTCGAACGCAATGTTCCGGGTGGAGTTGGAAAACGGGCATGAAATCACTGCTCATATTTCGGGGAAGATGCGGATGCACTACATCAAAATTCTTCCCGGAGATAAGGTGAAAGTGGAAATGTCGCCCTACGATTTGTCTAAAGGCCGTATTTCGTTTCGATATAAATAAAAAAAAACAAGAATATGAAAGTAAGAGCTTCCATCAAAAAGCGTGGCGCCGATTCGAAAATTGTACGTAGAAAAGGGCGCTTGTATGTGATCGATAAGAAAAATCCTAAATTCAAACAACGTCAAGGATAATTGTATTATTTTTGCTAAAATTTTTAAGTAAATGGCGATAAGAATAGTGGGGGTGGATTTGCCCCAAAATAAAAGAGGCGAAATAGCGTTGACTTATATTTATGGTATCGGTCGCAGTTTGGCTAACAAAATCCTGACGAAAGCAGGAATTGACAGAGATATAAAAGTGAAGGATTGGACGGATGACCAAGCCGCAGCCGTGCGCGAAGTCATCGGTCAGAATTACAAAGTAGAAGGGGATCTTCGTTCTGAGGTTCAGTTGAATATCAAACGTTTGATGGATATCGGTTGCTACCGCGGCGTGCGTCACCGTATCGGGCTCCCCGTAAGAGGTCAGAGTACTAAAAACAATGCGCGTACTCGAAAAGGGAAAAAGAAAACAGTTGCTAACAAAAAGAAAGCAACGAAGGGTTAATTAATTTACAATTAATTTTATGGCAAAAAAAACAGTCGCAGCGAAAAAAAGAGTCGTCAAAGTTGACGCAAACGGTCAATTGCATGTTCACTCTTCATTCAACAACATTATCATTACCATTGCAAATAGCGAAGGACAGGTGATTTCGTGGTCTTCGGCCGGTAAAATGGGTTTCCGGAGTTCCAAGAAAAACACGCCTTACGCCGCCCAAATGGCCGCGCAAGATTGCGCAAAAATAGCCTACGATTTGGGTTTACGCAAAGTAAAGGCTTATGTGAAAGGACCGGGTAATGGCCGCGAATCGGCTATCCGCACCGTACATGGCGCCGGAATCGAAGTAACGGAAATTATCGACGTTACGCCGCTTCCGCACAACGGTTGCCGCCCTCCCAAAAGAAGAAGAGTTTAACAATCAATTTACAATAAGAAAATGGCAAGATATATAGGCCCTAAAACAAAGATTGCGCGTAAATTCGGCGAAGCGATTTTCGGACCGGATAAAGTGCTCAGTAAAAAGAATTATCCTCCCGGACAACACGGTAACGGACGGAAGAAAAAAACTTCCGAATATGGGATCCAGTTGCGGGAAAAACAAAAAGCGAAATATACGTATGGCGTTTTGGAAAAACAGTTCCGTAATCTGTTTGAAAAAGCTTCCCGGTCGAAAGGAATTACCGGCGAAGTGCTTCTTCAACTGTTGGAATCGCGCTTGGACAATATCGTTTACCGCATGGGATTGGCAAAAACGCGGGCCGGCGCCCGTCAGTTGGTTTCCCACCGCCACGTCGTAGTCGATGGCAAGGTGGTCAATATTCCATCCTATTCCGTAAAACCGGGACAAATTGTAGGCGTACGCGAAAAAGCGAAATCCCTCGAAGTGATTCTGGATAGCGTTACGGGTGTGAATCATAGCAAATATCCCTGGATTGAGTACGATCAATCTTCGATGAGCGCGAAGTATTTGCATATTCCGGAACGGGCCGATATTCCTGAAAATATCAAAGAACAGTTAATCGTCGAATTATATTCTAAATAACCGGTTATTATGGCAATATTAGCATTTCAAAAACCCGATAGAGTTTTGATGTTGGAGGCGGACAAC
>JAITAH010000231.1 GCA_031284225.1 Dysgonamonadaceae bacterium
TTTATTTTTCCGTATATACCCAGTCTTTGGCTCTTCCCAGCGGGGGTTCGCCCGTTTCGGTGGGCAAAAACTTATCCACTTCGGGAAGTTCGACCGGCAAATCTTCCAGCGCCACCGGGTAGGGCATTGTGCCTTTGTAGTAAATGGGGAAGGGTTCGCCCCAATAGCGTTGCCGGCTGAAAATAGCGTCCCGCAAGCGGTAATTGACCTTTATTTTGCCCAATCCGGTTTGAACGATGTATTCTTTGGCTTTTTGAATGGCTTCTTTAACGGTCAATCCGTTGAGGAAGCCGCTGTTCATCAGGATTCCTTCTTTGGCGTCGAAACTCTCCCGGCTCACGTCGGCGCCCTCAATCAACGGGATAATCGGCAGGTGGAAATGGTTGGCAAACGCATAGTCGCGACTGTCGTGCGCAGGGACGGCCATAATAGCCCCCGTTCCGTAACCGGCCAACACATAATCGGAAATCCAGACGGGAATTTCGTTGCCGTTGGCGGGATTAATTGCGTACGAGCCGGTGAAAACGCCAGTAACTTTCCGGTCGGCGATGCGTTCGCGCTCGGTACGTTTTTGGGTTTGAGCTAAATAAGCTTGAACTTCCGTGCGCCGGGCATCGGCGGTTAATCGGTGCACCCATTCGCTTTCAGGCGCCAGTACCATAAAAGTTACTCCGAAAATGGTATCTGCGCGGGTGGTAAAGATGGTGAGTTCAATCTCCGAATCCTTTACTTGGAATTGCATTTCCGCGCCTTCGCTCCGACCGATCCAGTTGCGTTGCGTTTCTTTCAGCGATTCCGTCCAGTCCAGTTTTTCCAAGCCCGCCAATAAGCGTTGGGCATAAGCCGAAACGCGCAGACTCCATTGCCGCATCTTGCGCTGTTCTACCGGATAGCCGCCGCGGACAGACAGCCCGTCCTGCACTTCATCGTTGGCCAGCACCGTACCGAGTTGGGCGCACCAATTCACGTTGGTTTCGGCCAAATAGGCGATGCGGTAATTCATGAGGATTTCCTGTTGTTGCTTTTCATCTCCCGATTGCCATTCTTCGGCAGTAAACGATAACGGTTCCGTGCAGGCAATGTTCAGATCCCGGGTTCCCTGCGCTTTGAATACTTCGATTAATTCGCGGATGGGGCGTGCCTGTTGGGCGTCGTAACAGTAATACGATTCAAACATTTGGAGGAATGCCCATTGCGTCCATTTATAATATTTGGGGTCGCAGGTGCGGACTTCGCGGCTCCAGTCAAAGCTGAATCCGATTTTATTCAACTGTTCGCGGTAGCGGTTGATATTTTTTTCCGTTGTTACAGCCGGATGCTGTCCGGTTTGAATGGCGTACTGTTCGGCCGGCAATCCGTAAGCGTCGTATCCCATCGGATGCAGGACATTAAAACCTTTCAGCCGTTTGTAGCGAGCCACAATGTCCGATGCAATGTATCCGAGCGGATGGCCGACGTGCAAACCGGCGCCCGATGGATAGGGAAACATATCTAATACGTAATATTTGGGCTTGTTTTCATCTTCTTTGACACGATAGGTTTGGTTTTTTTCCCAATACTCCCGCCATTTTTTTTCGATTTCGTTGAAATTGTATTCCATAATGCTGTCTTTCCGTTGAATTTTAAGGCGCAAAGGTACGCAATAATTTCAAAAAATTTACACAGTAATCAATTCATAATCTAAGCTTCCGACGCCTATTTCTTCGGCATACTTCAATCCGGCCAACCAATCGGTATTCGGGTGGATGCATTTGAATTTATCCGTATCCTGCAAATCCCCCTGTCTGTGTACGTTGAGAACCGTATTGAGGTTGGCGCCCGATTGGGTAACCTTGTCGGCGCAGGCTTTATCCAACGCCACCGGATCGAAAGAAGCGGCGATGCCGAGATTCGGAACAATTGCCGCATCGTTGCAATCCCAGCAATCGCAATTCGGCGAAACGTCCATGATAAAATTGATGTGGAAATTGGGTTTGTCTTTCAATACGGCCGTTACATATTCTGCAATTTTGAAATTCATGACATCGGCCGAATTGTCCCACACCGGTTGGGCGGCGTCGAACTGGCAAACGGCTACGCATTGGCCGCAACCGACGCATTTTGTGTAGTCGATTTCCGCTTTCTTGCCGGTATTGAGGCGAATGGCTTCGGAAGCGCAATATTTCACGCATTGACCGCAGGAGGTGCAAAGCGAGGAATCGACGATCGGTTGCGAAGAAGAATGTAATTCCAATTTTCCCGTTCGCGAAGCGGATCCCATGCCTAAGTTTTTCATGGCTCCGCCGAATCCGGCCTGCTCGTGTCCTTTGAAATGATTCATCGAAACGATAATGTCGGCTTCGGCAATAGCTGCTCCGATTTTGGCCGTTTGGCAATACTTCAGATGAATGGGAATTTCTTTGTAATCAATGGCTTTCAGTCCGTCGCCGATAATCACGGGACAAGGAACCGCTATCGGATTGAATCCGTTTTCAAAAGCGCTTTCGATGTGGTCGATGGCATTGGAACGTTTGCCGAGATACAAGGTATTGGAATCCGTCAAAAACGGTTTGGCCTGTTTCGTCAATAAATATTTCACCAATCGCCCCACGTAGTTGGCGCGAATATAGGCCAAATTCCCCGGTTCGCCGAAATGAAGTTTCACGGCGGTAAACTTGTTCTTGAAGTCGATTTGTTCAATACCGGCTTTTTTAATCAGGATTTCCAATTTATCCAGCAGGTTGCGTCCCGGCTTGGCGCGCATATCCGTAAAATAGACCTTCGACATGATGATGAATTTTATTTAATTAATTTGTTGATAACAATATAAACGATGAATCCGATGATAATCAATCCCCCGCCCGTCAACAGCGAAGCGTTTGTTTGAAGCTGCGTAAAAAAAGGAACAATCAGTAACAAAGCGCCGATCAATACCAAGCCGATACCCAGATTTTTTAGAAAAAATTGCATGTTTGATTTCAAAAACA
>JAITAH010000235.1 GCA_031284225.1 Dysgonamonadaceae bacterium
CGCGGACTGGTTACATCGTGTTGAATCATAATCGTTTTACCCTTTTGCGTTTTGATGAGGGTCGTGTTCATATCGCCCAGCGCGTAAGGTTGAGCGGCTTCGGGAGAGTCTTTGCCGAAACGGTTTTTCGCATATTCCGTCATCCCGAATTGATTGGACGAAACGGACGTTAGATAATTCAGTTTATCTCCGCGATGGATATTAAGCGCTTGGCAAATCGGTCCAAAACCATGCGTAGGATAGGGGTTTCCGGTATGTTCGATATTGTATTTTTTCCGCCAAAAATTCCAGTAACCGGTCAGCCGCGAAGTTTCGGGCGCCTGGCGATCGTTGAAATTCAGTTCGCGCAAATCGTGGATATAAGCGCCTTCCACATGCACGATTTCGCCCAGTAAACCGGATTGAACCATATTGAGGGTCGCCATTTCGAACTTGTCATAGCAGCAGTTTTCGAGCATCATGCAGTGGCGACGGGTTTTTTCGGACGTGTTTACTAATTGCCAACATTCGTTGACCGTAACGGCGGCCGGCACTTCAATGGCGACGTGTTTGCCGCGTTCCATGGCATAAACGGCTATAGGCGTATGGTTCAGCCAGTCGGTACAGATGTAAATCAAATCGATATCATCGCGTTCGCACAATTCTTTCCAGCCGTTTTCGCCGGTATATTCCGCGGCGGCCGGCCGTTGCGATGCCGCTAATTTCGTTTGAACCTGTTCGAGGTTATACGGTTCCAAATCGCAAATGGCTTTAATTTCAGTACCTTCAATCGCAGACATCCGGCTGATAGCTTGCGATCCGCGCATACCAATGCCGATAAAGCCGATGCGCACCACAGGAATCGGGTCGCACCGAAGCTGCAACACATCCGTTTGACCGGTTTGCCGGGCAGGCGTCGGCAGAGATATTAATGATTTTTCTCCACAACAAGCTGTGAATAACGCGCATAAGCAAGCAATGCAAAGGATGTTTTTTAATGTTTTCATGATTTTTTTACTGTGTTTTTTATCCGGGTGCAAAAGTAGTGAAAGTTATTTGTTTGGGCAATAGAAGATGGGATTAAAATCGTTATTTCGATTTAACGGAAGGGTATGGCTTCTGAGCAGAAGATGCGCCTTTCGACGAAACTAATTATCGCGATAAACTATGGCAAACAAAAAGAAATGTTTGGTAGCTACCTCGGTGTGGATTGCCTTTTTATTCAATGAATTTCGATACATCCGTTAAGTAAATAATCAAACAGATTCCCTCTGTCATCAACCTTATAAATGCGGTTTGCTTCGATGCGTATTCCGAATGTTTTCCCGAAAATTTGGTCTTGCCGTGTTTAACGTCGATCCGCAATACTTTCTGATTAAAATCGTAAGAGATGTCGTTCACTATAGTATGTCCGATGATGATTTTATCGACGTCGTACATTTTTAATATTGGATCAACCTGATTGTCGGTTATTTTTTCATAGTAGTCTTTATGAGATTCGACCATTCCTCTGTACCATAAGGGTCCCCGTCTGCCAAAATTCTATACTTTCTCCCATATTTGACACTGTCCAAATCTTCTCTATTCTTCCATTATTTTTAGTTTCACATCAATAAAATTAAACAATGTTTTGATTTTATTAAAAATATTCTTATTTTTGTGCTCAAAAATAAAAAGTATGTTACCTTGTTATTGTCCGGGTTGCGCTTCGCAACTGAATGTAAAAAGTCTGAAATGTGAACATTGCGGGACGGAAGTAATCGGCCATTATCCGCTTCCCGTGTTGTTGTTATTATCGTCCGAAGAGCAGGATTTTATCCTCTCTTTTGTAAAAAACAGCGGCAGTTTGAAAGAAATGGCTGCCCGGCTCAAATTAAGCTATCCCACGGTTCGCAACCGGCTGAATGACGTCATTGAAAAAATAGAATCGTATGAAAAATAAATGGGAATTACTTTATAATCCGTTTACGAAAATAGCGGGTTGGAAAGCTTTGGTTGTCGGGACGGTTATCGTCTGCGCTACCGTAGTAATGGGTTATTACAATCATGCTTATTTCTCTGTTTTGCAAATAAAAATGGCGCTTCATCCATCGCTGTGGCAGTGTTTTGCAATACAGGCGACCGGACTGCTGAGCCTGATTCTGCTGATGTATCTCGTATCGCTGTTTTTCGTGAAACGGGTGCGATTGCAAGATGTGGCGGGCATGGCGTTGCTGTCGCGATTCCCTTATTTGTTCCTGTTGCCGATCCTGTTTTATTTCAGCCCGGTACTGGAATCCATTGTGGGAACAACGCAGGAAAATCTTTCTGTAGAGGATTTTAATGAATCGATCAGCGTCTCCGGCTATCTGATGTTGCTGCTTTTTGCCGCACTCGTATTGCTGCTTTTGGGATGGAATATTGTGTTACTCTACCATGCGTTCAAAGTTTCCACAGGAATCAAAGGGCGAAAAACAGGCATATTGCTTGCCGGTATCATTATTCTGTCGGAAATAATTATCTTTTTATTGACGCCCCTGTTCCGGCATATAAAATAATCTGTAAATAGTATTGAAAATGAAAAAAGTATTTTTATTCGTTGTACTTGCTGTTTTCGCAGCCGCTTCCGGCTTTGCGCAAGGTTTTCAAGGCGCATGGAATGGCGCATTAAATGTGAGCGGCCTGAAACTGCGCATCGTGTTTCATATCGAAGAAAACGGCGGAGCCTGTACTGCCGCCATGGACAGTCCCGATCAGGGCGTCAAAGGAATACCTGTAACTGCGGTAGAAATCAACGGCGATACGATCCGACTGAAAATCGACAATATGGCGCTGGTTTACACGGGAACGCTGTCGGGAGATGCCCTTACCGGCGTCTTTACGCAAGGCAGTTTCAGCACGCCTTTGAATTTAGAACGGGGCGCAATAGTGACTGCCAAACGCCCGCAAGACCCGCAGGAACCGTACCCTTATCGTTCCGAAACGGTAACGTTTGCGAACAAAGAAGCCGGCATTAGTCTGGCCGGTACGTTTACGATTCCCCGGGAAGGAACGAATTTCCCGGCAGTCGTATTGATTTCCGGCAGCGGCCCGCAAAACAGGGACGAAGAAGTGTTGCCCATGAATCATCGCCCGTTTCTTGTGTTGTCGGATTACCTGACGCGCCGCGGTATTGCCGTCTTGCGTTACGACGATCGGGGCGTGGCCGAATCGACGGGGGATTATAAAACCGCTACATTGGACGATTTCGCTTCGGACGCCAAATCGGCAATGGATTATCTGAGAATAAGACCGGAAGTAAATCCGGAAAAAACCGGACTGGTTGGCCACAGCGAAGGCGGCTCCATCGCTTTTTTGCTGGCAAGCGTTCACCCGGAAGTAGCGTATGTTGTTTCGATGGCCGGTATGGCCGTTCGTGGCGACAGTCTGCTAAGGGTGCAACGCCGACTGCTTTCGCAGGCGCAGGGTGTGCCGGACGAGTTTATTGCCGTGAATGAACAACTGATTGAGAAAATCACGGCAATGATTGCTTCTCATCCGGCAGCGTATGTATCGGCACATATAGATTCTCTGGCGGAACAGTTTTGGGCAACAGAAAAACCGTTGATTGAACGATTGCAGACGGTATCTCCTAATCCGTTGAGCGACGAGGTGTTGCGACGGGAAATCAAAACCGGATTCATGCAATTCATCTCGCCCGAACTGCGTTCGCTCTTGCAATGCGATCCTTCGGAAGCTTTGACAAAGATTCAATGTCCGGTATTTGCCTTGAATGGGGAAAAAGATTTACAGGTGCCGGCCGATATGAACTTGAACCATATCCGGGAGCGGGTGAAAAATGTGAAAATCAAGAAATATTCCGGATTGAATCATTTGTTCCAACATGCCGGAACAGGCGCCATTGGCGAATACGGCGTTATCGAAGAAACGATCGCTCCCGAAGCGCTGGAAGATATAGCCGACTGGATACGGGAAATAGCTGCCGATTTCATGACGCCGAAGTGATAAATGGATGTCGGGCAAGATTTCTGTTATTGCCGGAAAGTATCCAGCAACCCGATAATCCGCTCCAGATCTTCTGACGAAGAGAAAGGAATCGTAATTTTTCCGGCTCCCTTATCATTAATTTGAAACGATACCTTGGAATGGAAGAAATCGGAGAGGTGATTTTTTAACAATTTGTATTCGTTGATTGGGTTCTGTCGCTTTTTAGCGGCCGACGTTTCGGTAGGTATCGATTGACTTTCTTCGTTCAGTGCGCGGATGATTTCTTCCGTTTTTCGAACCGAAAAATTGTATTCGATAATTTGCTCATAAATCATTAATTGCGTCGAAGCATCGTCTAATGAAAGTAGGAGTTTGGCGTGTCCCATATCAATTTTTTTGTCTTTCAAACCCATTTGGATTTCGGCCGGAAGTTTCAGTAAGCGCAGAAAGTTGGCGATGGTCGCCCGTTTTTTACCGATCCGTTCGCTGAGTTTTTCCTGCGTCAGTTGGTACGATTCGATCAGGGTTTGAAAAGCCAGGGCAATTTCGATGGCATTCAAGTCTTCGCGCTGAATGTTTTCGATGAGCGCCATTTCCATCACATTTTCGTCCGACGCCTTTTTGATGTAGGCAGGAAGCGTGGTTAACCCGACTTTCAGCGCAGCGCGGAATCGTCTTTCTCCTGAAATAATCTGATACGTATCGTTGCCTGTTTCCCGCAAAGTGATAGGTTGTACTAAACCCAATGCTTTGATCGAAGCGGCTAATTCATCCAAAGCTTCTTCGTCGAAATCCCGGCGCGGCTGTTCAGGATTGGGAATAATTTTCGAAAGTTCAATTTCGTTAATAGAAGAGGAACCTCCGGTATTCAGGTCGTCCATAGTAATCAGAGAGTCTAAGCCCCGACCTAAAACCGATTTTGTTTGTTTGGCCATATTATTTATTTTTTTCGATAATTTCTTTTGCTAACTGGATGTGGTTGAGCGATCCTTTCGATTCCGGGTCGTAAATCAACACCGGCTGTCCGTAGCTCGGCGCTTCGCTTAACTTGATATTCCGTTGAATAACGGTGGTGAATACCATATCGCCGAAATGTTTCTTCACTTCATCATAAATCTGGTTCGAGAGGCGCAAACGCGAATCGTACATGGTCAGTACGAACCCTTCGATTTCCAGAGTCGGGTTCAGTTTAGATTTTATTATTTTAATGGTGTTCAGCAGTTTGCTAATCCCTTCCAAAGCAAAATATTCGCATTGTACGGGAATTATAACCGAATCGGCGGCTGTGAGCGCATTGACTGTAATCAGACCCAACGACGGCGAACAGTCAATCAGAATAAAATCGTAATCCGGTTTAATTTGCACCAAAACTTCCTTTAGAACCTTCTCGCGGTTTTCAAGGTTAAGCATTTCAATTTCGGCGCCCACTAAGTCGATATGCGAAGGAATAATGAATAAATTGGGCACTTCCGTCGGAACGATGGCTTCGGCGGGATTTATTTGATCGATGATACATTCGTAAATCGAATGATCGACCCCACGAATATCAATTCCCAATCCCGACGAAGCGTTGGCTTGCGGGTCGGCGTCCACGATTAATACTTTTTTATCCAAAACAGCCAGTGATGCTGCCAGATTGATGGTAGTCGTTGTCTTCCCGACTCCTCCTTTCTGATTGGCTAAAGCGATAATTTTTCCCATATTGATATTTTTGAGGTACAAAAGTAGTGAAAAAACAGGATACTTGGTTGAGGAATACCTATAAAGATGGGTCTGATGTTGATAAGTGGATAAGATTGTTAATAACTTGGAGTGGTAAATTGAAAAGAAGATGCATAAGTTGCGGGTGAGCTGAAGAAAAACGCCCGCGCCCGAATAAAAAAACTCCCTCCGAAAATCAGAGAGAGTTTTCCTAACTTTATAATTATTAACGCTTACTATTTAAAATAGTCTTTTACAGCCTCATTGGGAATCATTTCTTCCTTAAAAATATATGCTCCTGTCTTTGGTGATTTCTCCATTTTAATCACTTTGGAGTATGAACGTCCTTCGGACTTTTCGCGGTATCCCGCAACGGTCTTTTTTGCCATGGCTTATCCGATTTTATTTAATTTCTTTATGAACAGTCATTCTTTTCAGAATCGGGTTGTATTTCTTCAATTCCAACCGCCCGGTTGTATTTTTCCGGTTCTTCGTTGTGATGTAACGGGAAGTTCCCGGTAATCCGCTTTCTTTATGTTCGGTGCATTCTAAAATTACTTGCACCCGGTTTCCTTTCGCTTTTTTTGCCATTGTTCCAGTTCCCTATTTTACACGTTTAAATACCCCTTTTCCGCGGCGCGTTTAATAGCGGCGTCCAATCCCAATTTGTTGATTGTGCGTAATCCGTTTGCGCTGATATTAAGATTTACCCAACAATCTTGTTCTACCCAATAGAACTTTTTGGTAAACAAATTGGCGTCGAACTTGCGTTTCGTTTTGCGGTTCGAGTGCGAAACATTATTGCCTACCATTGCCTTTTTTCCGGTAATCTGACAGATTTTCGACATTGTATTGTAATTTTTTATTGTTTCTGCTTGTGTTTTTTGAAGTCCGCTTGAAGCCCGCGTTCAAAAATCAGTCCGCAAAGGTACGTATTAATTTTTTCTTATCCAAACTATTTTTGCGTAATTTCTTCAAAAAGTTCCAGGAGTCTTTGATTTTGTTCGGTAATGGTTAAGTTGGAATTGTCGATCACAATAGCGTCGTCGGCTTTTTTCAAAGGGCCGTCTTTGCGGGTAGAGTCGATGTGGTCGCGTTTCGACAGGTTATATAATACTTCTTCAAACGTGGCGTTTTCGCCTTTGGCAATCAGTTCTTCCAATCGCCGCTGTGCTCGGATTTCGGGCGAAGCCGTTACAAAAATCTTTAATTCGGCCTCCGGAAAAACGATGGTTCCAATGTCGCGGCCATCCATAACAATACCTTTTTCGCGACCCAAGCGTTGTTGCTGTTTTACCATTTCTTCGCGGACGAAACCTACGGCGGCTATCGGACTGACTTTATCTGCCACCGCCATGCTGCGAATCTCCTTTTCCACATTTCGCCCGTTGAGACAGGTTTCCGATCGGCCGGTTTTGCGGTTTTTTTTGAATGAGATATGGATGTCCGGCAAAGCTTTCCGCAGACGTTCCAAGTCCAAGTCATCGCCGTTGAAAAATCCGTGTTTCAGACTGTAAAGCGTAACGGCGCGATACATGGCGCCGCTATCAATATAGGCGTATCCGATGCGTTTAGCCAAATCTTTGGCCATCGTGCTTTTTCCGCAAGAAGAATGTCCGTCGATAGCGATAACAATGTTTTTCATCAGATTTCTTTTGCAGCCAATGAGGTGGCGAGGCTAATCATAAACGATGTTGCAGCTGTATTGTATTTTCCGATGGAGCAACCCACGCTGAACGTTTTGATCCGGACGCCGGCGCCGGCCGAAAAACCGCCGAATTTGTTCCCGTCTTCCAAGTGCATATCTGCCGACCGCTTGATATTGTAACCCACGCCCAGCCAGAAATTATCGTTGGGGATAAGTTCGACGCCGACAATCAGGTGTTTCGCCAGCGTTTTGACGAAAGAATCGTCGCCGGCATAAACGTCGTCGAATTTCCATTGTTTCAAATGTATTGCCGACAGGGAAAAGCGGATGGGCGCATGGCTCAATTTATGAGAAATGCCGAACTGAATGTCCCAGGGAAGCGCCGACAATTCTTCTTCGTAAGCTTTGATTTGCCGGCCGATGTTTTTTCCAACCAATCCCCACGTTAATGTATTTTCTTCGTTACAGTAACTCAAACCCACATCCACACCCAGACCGATCGCCGTGTTGTGATAATAATTGGAGTATAAGAATTTCCCGGAAATTCCGCCGCGCAACCGGTCGGTAATGTCGTGAGACACAAAAACCGTTCCGCAAATATCGCTGGCCTTCAAATCGCCGATGATTTGATTATCTTCGGTCGTTTCGGTCATGTGGCCGTAGTTTGCATAAATTACCCCAATGCCGAACGAAGTTTTTTCGCTCCCTTTTTTTGTAAAGATCATATTTCCCACGCCGATATCGGATACGTATGACAAATAATTGATCAATATCGTTTTATCCATTTCGCTGCCGAGAAAGGCCGGATTGTCGTAAATTAGTGAAGCATCGTTTTCGACCACCGACACATTGATTCCTCCCAACGCCGACGATCGGGCAGAGTGGGGCAGCAGCAGATAATCGAACGTGGTACTGCCTCCTTGCGCCCAAAGCGAAGGTGAAACAACCGATACGAGGAAAATGAGAAATAAATTGCGCATATTCGCGAATTGTAATTACTCATTTTATAACGCAGAAAAACGGAAAGAATTGTATGTACGTAAATTTCTTACGCAAAATTTTGGAATTTTCCCGTCAAACAGTTACCTTTGCCACCTCAAATTCTTTAAGGGTTTATCAAGCGGAAGGCATAAGCCTTTCCACCCCCGGAAATAACCTGTAAATAAAAAACAGATGTACGTAATTGTAGAAATTCAAGGTCAACAGTTTAAAGTTGAAAAAGACCAGAAATTGTATGTTCACCACCTTGAAGGTGAAAGCGGCGCACAAGTGGAATTTTCCAAAGTTCTTCTGGCCGATAATGATGGAACGGTAACCGTGGGCGCTCCGGTAATCGAAGGAGCCAAAGTGGTGGCCGAAATTGTTGAACCTTTGGTAAAAGGGAAAAAAGTTTTGATTTTCCACAAAAAGAGAAGAAAAGGCTACCGGAAATTGAACGGTCATCGCCAACAATTTTCGCAAATCGTGATTAAAGACATTCAAGCTTAATTCGTAAAATCGTAGAAAATGGCACATAAAAAAGGAGTCGGAAGTTCAAAGAACGGACGCGAATCGCACAGTAAACGATTAGGCGTTAAGATTTTTGGCGGTCAAGTCTGCAAAGCGGGCAATATTCTTATCCGTCAACGAGGCACACAACATCATCCGGGTGAAAATGTAGGTATCGGTCGCGACCATACCCTCTATGCTCTGATCGACGGCAAAGTGGTATTCCGGAAAAAACGCGACGACAGGTCGTATGTTTCTATCGAACCGCTCGCTGTATAACTTTTGTAAAAGAGTGATGAGAGAAAGAGGCGTCCTTATTGGGCGCTTTTTTCGTGTAAAATTGTTACCTTTGTACATTCATTGACGCCAATCATTATGCTTACATTAAAAGTTATTACGGAAAATACGCAGGAAGTCATCGAAAAGCTGGCGAAAAAACGCTACGACGCCCAAGCAATTATCGGAGAAGTGTTGGATACGGACAAAATCCGGAAAACGGCTCAACAAGCGCTGGACGCTAATTTGTCGCAACTGAATGTCTTGTCGAAGTCCATCGGTCAACTGATGAAAGAAGGGAAAAAAGAAGCGGCCGAAATCGCCCGAAATACAGTGGCTTCCCTCAAGGAACTCAACCGGCAATTGGAAATCGACCGGAAAGAGGCAGAAAAAAAATTGACAACTTTGCTTTACCAGATTCCCAATTTACCGTCCGACCGTGTGCCCGAAGGGAAACAGGCGGAAGACAATGTGGTGGAAAAAATCGGCGGCATTATCCCTGTTTTGCCCGAAGGCGCTCTGCCTCACTGGGAATTAGCCAAGAAATACGATTTGATCGATTTTGAATTGGGGGTGACAATTACCGGCGCCGGTTTTCCGGTTTACAAACAAAAAGGCGCCCAGTAGCAACGCGCCCTTATTAATTTCTTTTTGGATAATGCCCGCGTAGCAGGATACATCGAAATACAACCGCCTTATCTGGACAATACCGATTCCGGTTACGGAACGGGAAATTTACCGGATAAAGAAGGCCAAATGTATCATTGTACGGTCGATGATTTGTATTTGATTCCTACCGCCGAAGTTCCGGTAACGAATATTTATCGC
>JAITAH010000352.1 GCA_031284225.1 Dysgonamonadaceae bacterium
AGGAACGTGTTGGTATGAGTGTGCGTGCTGGCTTTCTTCCAGCCTTCCTTGAAACCGGATACGAACGATTGTCCGCCTTCGTATAAAATATGTCCTACAAAAATAGCATATATCACTGCCAGACACAAGCTGTAGAAATATAATTTTTTACTCATGATAGTTGTTTATTAAATTGTTTATTTTGTAAATCAATATTTATTTATCGTTTTTCGATGTGCAAAGATAAGAACAATTTTTTGAATAAAACAAATTTTTTATTGAAAAACGATAAAAAAATATTGAAAAAAGAAAATTAGATAAAAATATCAAAAAACGATGATGGCGAATATGAATAATTTATGTAAATTTGTGGCCGTTGTGTTGAGGAATCTCAAAATCTAAAAAAAAATGTTTTATGGACCACATTTCTATCCTGCAAACCATTGGATACAGCATTTACCTGTTGTTGATTATTGGTACGGTTTTGGTGGTGC
The DNA here is from genome assembly GCA_031284225.1 of Dysgonamonadaceae bacterium. The sequence continues at coordinate 474 of JAITAH010000352.1, forward strand.
TTACCCGTAATCAGAATCCGGTAAAAACGTTGGCATGGCTCACAGTCTTGATTTTTGTGCCGATGCTGGGGTTGATTTTTTATTATTTTTTGGGTCAGGACACACGGAAGCAGCGGATTGTTACCAAACGTTACTACGATAAAATCAAAAATTTAGATTTCAATGATCTATTGCGCGATGAAAATGTTGAGATAGAGCCTAATTATGCCAATCTGGTGCGCTTGCTGAAAAACAACAATCATTCGCCGGTGCTTTACGGCAGCCGGGTCGAAATCATCACTTCCGGCGAGCGGATGTTCGAAATTTTACTTCAGGACATGGAAAAGGCGAAAAATCATATCCATATTGAGTTTTTTATTTTCAATAACGACGAAACCGGCCGCTTAGTCAAGACTGTATTGATGAAAAAAGCCTTGCAGGGCGTGAAAGTCCGGTTTATTTACGATAATGTGGCCAACTGGAAAGTGTCGCGCAAGTTTTATTACGAGATGCAGGAAGCCGGCGTTCAGGTTGCCTCCTTGATGGAAACCCGTTTCCCGCTGTTGCAGAGCAGTAAAATCAATTATCGCAACCATCGCAAAGTAGTGGTGATTGACGGTTGTATCGGTTATACGGGCGGGATGAACGTAGCCAACGGCTATTCGATCAATCCGCATTGGGAAGACCGCCATTTGCGTATCGAAGGCATGGGAGCGCTCGGTCTGCAAGCTAATTTTATGATCGACTGGTATTCGTCCGGAAAACACTGGACAAATACGGCCGTCTATTTTCCGAAAGTTCCGGTTTATACGCAAAACCGGATGCAGATCGTAACCAGCGGCCCTTACAGCGAATATTCCAATCTCTTGCAGGCAACCATTAGTATTGTGTTGAGCGTAAAAAAATATCTCTATTTGCAAACGCCGTATTTTTTGCCGACCGACGCCTTGTTCGAAGTCTTGCAAATAGCCTGTTTAAGCGGCGTGGACGTTCGGCTGATGGTTTCTAAAAAATCCGATTCATCGTACATCGATCCGGCCGCCCATTCCTATTACGAAGATTTGTTGAAAGCCGGTATGCGCATCTACGAGATTCAAGACCGGTTCATTCATGCAAAAACCTTGGTGGCAGACGATTATCTTTCGGTAGTCGGTTCCTGCAACCTGGATTTCCGGAGCTTGGAAACCAATTTTGAAATCAACTGTTACATGTACGATCCCGTTTTGGCGGCGGAAAGCAAAGCCATCTTTTTCAACAACCTGAAGCACTGTAAAGAAATTAGTTACAGCAAATGGATCAAACGAAGCCGGTGGAAACGGCTGCTGGAATCCATCATGCGGCTCTTTGCGCCTTTGATGTAAAAAATCTCCCTCATTGATGGTAAATCCCAAAGAAATTCACGTGAATTCAAAGCAAATTCACGTGAATATAAAGCAAGATTGTAGAATATCTTTTACGCCCTCTCAAGCCATTAGGCAATTCATTCGCTCTACGGCCTCCTGTGTTTCCGTCCGATTTCCAAAAGCCGTGAATCGGAAAAATCCCTCGCCGGATTGACCGAACCCCGATCCGGGCGTTCCCACTACCTGTATTTTGTTCAGCAACAGGTCGAAGAATTCCCACGAAGTCATGCCGTTCGGCGTTTGCGCCCAGATGTAAGGAGCGTTTACGCCGCCGTAGGTCGTTAAACCCAAGGCTTCCAAGCCCGACCGGATAATCCGGGCGTTGTCCATGTAATACCGGATAACTTCGTAGATTTGCTTTTGTCCTTCCGGCGTATAAACCGCTTCGGCGCCCCGCTGTACGATGTACGCCGTTCCGTTGAATTTGGTGGATTGCCGGCGCTTCCACATCGCATTCAGGGAAAGGATTTCGCCTCGGGAAGTTTTGGCCGTCAAGTCTTTCGGCACGACGGTATAGCCGGCTCGCATCCCTGTAAACCCGGCCGTTTTGGAAAAACTCCGGAATTCAATGGCAACTTTCGTCGCACCGGGTATTTCAAAAATACTGTGAGGGATCTCCGGCTGAGCGATATACGCTTCGTAAGCGGCGTCGAAAAGGATCAACGATTGATGTTCCAGCGCATAGTCCACCCATTGTTTCAGCTGGTCGAACGTCAGTACTGTGCCTGTCGGATTGTTCGGGTAGCAGAGATAAATCACATCGGCCGTCTGTTTCGGATACGCCGGAACAAAGCGATTGGCCGGCGTGCAAGGCAACAGTTCGATGGATCGTCCCGACATCTTGTTCGTATCTACATACACCGGATAGGCGGGGTCGGTGATGGCAATCCGGTTTTCCTGCGCGAGAATATCGCCGATATTTCCGGTATCGCTTTTTGCGCCGTCGCTGATAAAGATTTCATCCGCTTCGATAGGAATCTTACGTTTTTCAAAATCGTTTTTCAGAATGGCCTGTATCAGAAA
>JAITAH010000361.1 GCA_031284225.1 Dysgonamonadaceae bacterium
TTGGACGCCGCCCGCGACAGTTCTTTCCGCGGACTGTCCGAAACCGCCCAATCCGCTTTGCATCATTACGAGCCGCTGAAACGCGCCGCCGCCGAAAAACTCAAACCGCTTTTCGACCACTACGGAAACCTCGCCGCTAAGCCCTACAACGAGGAAACGTCCGGTATCTACAACTTTCTGCAGGAACTTCGCGGACAGTATGCCCCGCAAACCGAAACGCTCGGATTGTACGGATGGATCAACGAACTCGACCGAACCAATCAGGCTTTCGAGACGGCCATCCTCGCCCGGAACGCCGAAGAAGCCGGTAAGGCAACCGCTAAAATGCTGGACGTGCGCCGGAAAACTGACCGCACTTACCTCGACATCGTGGAACGCATCGAAGCCCTGATGCTGATTCACGGCGAAGCCTACTTTGCCGTTTTTGTGAAAACGCTTAATGCCAATATCGAACGGTACCAAAACGTTCTGAGCCGACGGCACAGACGTCAACCGTCCCCCAACGGAGAAGAAACGAAGGGAAACGACATTTCTAATTTATAATTCATAAATTTTAATTCAAATGAAACATCATTTATCTTTTTATTTTGCAACCGCTGCCGCAGTATTCGCTATAAGCGCGACGGCAGCCTTTGGACAAGCCCAAGCCCCAAAAACAAACCGGCAACCCCTGCAAAAACCGGCCATCGTTCAACAGCACGAACTGCGCCGCGAAAAGCAGCGTAACCTCTTTTTGCCCCTTAAACAGGGGAATGTGAAAACGCTTCGCGCTTCGCAGGCAACGGCGCTCCTGCTCGACAGCGTTGTCGTTCAAGAGAATCCCGCAGCAGAAGTAGATAATGAAAACTTCAAGATAGCTTATTCCTACAATGCCGCAGGAAACCGAATTCTGGAAGTTACGTATGACCGGGACGAATCGACACAAACTTGGAAAGAAGCCGACCGTAGTGGTTATGACGATAACGGTAACCTTATCCTTGACATTTACACGTACATAAGCGCCTATTGGGACGAAGAAACCCAGCAGTACATCGAAAGCGAAGTTCGTCAAAAAGACGAATATGCCTACGACCGCCTGAACTGGCGAACCCTGTCTGCATCGTATGAATGGGAAAACGGACAATGGAAAGGTTCTTACAAATACGTTTATGAATATACCGACCGTGCAGACTCCTATACCGAACGCAATACGAACTTCCAATGGGGAAACGGCGAATGGCAAGCGGATTACGGAAACGAATATACTTACTCCGGACGGCGTTCCGCCGGCGGGGACGATTACAACAGTGATTCCAACGACGACCTCCCTCCATTGCCCGAAGGGCAAAAAACAGGTTCGGACAACCTTTTGGATGAAGCCCATTACAGTTACGATAACGGCAATAACGTATATGGCAATAAAACCGAATACGCCAAAGACGCCGACGGAAACGTGATTTTGGAAACATACTATTCCTGGAATCAGGAAACTCAGGCATGGGAAGAATCGTCCAGACAAAAAATCGAATACGCTTACAATGCCGACGGCCTGCTTACCGCCGCCACGTATTACTACTGGAATTACGCTACCGGCGACTGGGCGCTGGAGCCGTCGTCCTCTTCGTACACCGTAACTTACGCTTTCGATACCAACAACAATGTGTTGAGTTTTACGAAACAGACAAGCGACGGCCAAATCCGGCAAAAAGTTGACTACGCCGATTACGACGCACAACGCCGCGCCCTGAAAGCCATTCAATATAACTGGCGCGAGTATTATGACGAAGAAGTGCAGGCCTATCGCAGGAAATGGACAAAGGAGTATTCTTATGAACGCGCCTTCGACAGTTACGGAAACCGGACGCTGTATGATTATTCCTCTTTCTGGAACGACGTTCTAAACTACAGGTACCGGAACGAATATGAATACGACGCTACCGGCAGGCAAACGATGTATTCCAGTATTGGTGACTACGGCTCGGATATTTTCGGCGATAAATACGAAACTGCTTTCGATGCTAACGGCAATGAAACACTGAATATTAGGTACCAATATGATTCCGCCACACAAGCATTTGTTCCGGAATATAAATACGAATATACTTACGGCGACCGAATCGCACCGGACACCTACCTGTTTGACAGCAATTACATTCCTCTGACCATGAAAAATTCCGAATGGGACAGCGAATTGAATAGCTGGGTAGTATCTATGGATGGCAAATACGAATGGCAGTTCGACGACGCAAACAACCCAACTACTGTGACGATAGATATAAAAATCGACAATGAATGGATATGGTACGGTACGGCGACGTTCTATTATTCGTCGCACAACGTTTCGGGCATTGCCGGCATTCCGTCAAGCGACCGCTCCGTATGGATTTCCGAAAGCCGGCTGCATGTCGAAAACGGCGTTGCAGGCGCGGTACAACTCTTTGATATTTCCGGTCGCCGGCAGTTGAGCGTTTATTCCTCCGGCGGTCAAACGTTTGACGTTTCGTATCTTCCGCAAGGCGTTTATCTGGTTCAGGTAAACGGAAAGACATTCAAAGTCGTCAAGAAGTAACTTAAAAGAGAACAGTTTACGCGCAAACGCATAAATATAGACAAAAGACGACAGATATAAAGAAGAAAGACAGAAAGACGAACACGTCTTTCTGTCTTTCTTCTTTTGATTCGGACGGCAATCAAGCGATTAATGTAGTATAATCCAGATGCTCTTTTTCGATATCCTTAAAATAACGGTAGGTCCCTACGGTTAATGCTTCACAAGCGGCTTCCTCACACACGATCACGGCTTTAGGATGTAATTGCAAAGCCGTAATTGTCCATTTCTGACTGACGGCGCCTTCTACGGCCTGCGCCAACGCCTGCGCTTTGTTGTGTCCGTTGACGAGAATCAGCGTTTCGCGGGCGTCCATCACCGTGCCGACTCCTACGGTCAAAGCCGTTTTGGGTACTTTCTGAACATCATTGTCGAAAAAACGGGCATTGAGAATCATCGTATCGGTGGTCAAGGTTTTGATGCGCGTTCTCGAAACGAGCGACGACCCCGGTTCGTTAAAAGCAATGTGGCCATCGGCGCCAACGCCTCCGATAAACAGGTCGATGCCGCCGGCTGCTTCAATCGCTGCCTCGTAGCGGTTACATTCGGCTTGCAGATCGGGCGCATTGCCGTTGAGAATATGCACGTTTTCGGGACGAACGTCGATATGACTGAAAAAATTATTCCACATAAACGAATGATAACTCTCCGGATGATTTTCCGGCAATCCCACATATTCGTCCATATTGAATGTAACCACGTTGGCAAAAGAAACCCGGCCGGCTTTATGCAATTCAATCAATTGGCGATACATTCCCAAGGGAGAAGAACCGGTAGGCAAGCCCAAAACAAAGGGCTTAGATGCTGAAGGATTTGCTTGTTTAATTTTGGCTGCTACGTAATATGCAGCCCATTGCGAAAGTGCGGAATAATCTTCCTGAATAATCAATCTCATCGGTAACTAAAATTTTATTGAGTTTGCAAAGTTATACAAAAAAAATGAATAATTTTGCGAAATTATTAATCTATAAATAGAAAAGCATGGATATACAGTATGTAATCGGAGTGGATATGGGTGGAACCAATACCGCTATTGGCATTGTAGATGCGAGAGGAGCTATTTTGTGTCGAAACCAGATCGATACCGGCGGCTACGATACGGGGAAAGACTACGTTAAGGCACTGGGCGTTGCCATCAACGAATTAATCGAAAAAAACCATTTACAAGGCAAAGTCAAAGGGATTGGTATGGGCGCTCCCGACGGAAATATGAACGCCGGAACTCTTGAACATGCCGCCAATATTCCCTGGGCGAAAACGGTCGTTGTTCCGATTGCCGCCCTGTTGACCGAAGCAACCGGCTTGCCCTGCAAACTGACGAACGACGCCAATGCCGCCGCATTGGGCGAGATGGCTTACGGTGCAGCCAAAGGAATGAAAGATTTTATGGTGATTACGCTGGGCACCGGCTTGGGCAGCGGCATTGTCGCCGGCGGACAGTTAGTGGTCGGTCATGACGGCTTTGCCGGCGAATTGGGTCATGTACGGGTCGTTCGCCAAAACGGACGACTCTGCGGATGCGGCCGTTCCGGATGTTTGGAAACCTACGCCTCTGCCACCGGAGTCGCCCGCACGGTTCGCGAACTGTTGGAACTGTATCCGGAACGCAAATCCCTTTTGCGCGACATAACCTACCGCCCGGTTACCTCAAAAGACGTGTTTGAAGCGGCCGAGAAAGGCGATGCGTTGGCGCTCGAAATCTTCGACTTCACCGGACGAATGTTGGGCGATGCGTTTGCCGATTTCATCACCTTTTCCAGTCCGCAAGCGATAATCCTGTTCGGCGGTCTGGCACATGCCGGAAAATATCTGCTGAAACCGCTTCAAGACGAAATGGACAAGCAAATCCTGACGATGTACAAAGGGAAAACGAAAATTATTGTATCTCAATTAAACGACGCCGAAGCGGCCATTCTGGGCGCCAGCGCCTTGGCTTGGGAGTAGCGTCGGAAC
>JAITAH010000372.1 GCA_031284225.1 Dysgonamonadaceae bacterium
ATCGAATACATTTGAGCGTCCTGAGCGGTAAAAACGGCCGTCGTATCCTTCACTACCGCCGCCAAGTAACCGGACAGGAAGTTTTTCTTGCTTATCGTCTGGGTCGAATCGCTGCCAAATAACTGTCCGTTAAAGTACGACAAGAATTGCGTTCCGAACTGCAAACCAATCGACTGTCCCACTTTAGCGGCAATGGTTTTCTTATCTTTTGCATCCACCGCAAAACCTTCTTTGAATCCCCGTATAAAATCAGCCTGGTTTGCAGAGTCTAACTCCAACTGCATAAAAATCTGATCAACCTGCGAAGCATACATTACGCCCTGCGCATAAGAAATCGAATCGACAGCCGTTTTCAAATCTGCTTTAGGCACTTGCGCCGTACACGAAAACAAGGCGATTACAACCAATAACGAAAACATAGATACATTTACTAATTTTTTCATTTTTTTAACTAATTAATTAAATTTGAATATTTTTTGAACGTGCAAAAATACTATTTTTCCTGACAAAAATCATCATAAAACTAAAAAAAATTTATACTTTTGTCATCCCAAGTGAGTTATTTTAATATTAAATTACCCTTCTATATGGAAGAACAGATTAATATCTACTGCAAAAACAATGACCGGCAACAAAAGTTTAACCCCGGAGTTTCCCTTTTAGAAGTCTATGAAGCCATGAATGTCCGGCTTCCTTATCCGTTGGCCGGCGCCAAAGTCAACAATGTGAACGAATCGCTTGCCTACCGGTGTTACAAACCGAAAGACGTCGAATTTATAACGATGAACGACCCGATGGGCATGCGCGCCTATGTGCGTTCCCTTTGTTTTGTCCTGTCGAAAGCCGCGCACGATTTGTTCCCCGACGGGAAACTGTATATCGAACACGCTCTCTCAAAAGGCTATTTCTGCGAATTTGAAATCGGACGGGAACTGACCGACGACGATGTAACCCGGCTCAAACAACGTATGCAGGAAATTATTGCCGCCGGCTACAGCTTCGCCACTTGCGAAGACCAGACGCCGAAAGTCATCCAACTGTTCCGCGACAACGGGATGAACGACAAGGCCGTCCTGCTCGAAACCATCAAGGAAGCATACGGCAAATACAATGTTCTGGACGATTACGTCGATTATTATTACGGCCCGCTGCTTCCCAATACCCGTTGGATTTATTTGTTTGATATTGAAAAATACAGCCGCGGCTTGCTGCTGCGCGTCCCGAACCGGAGCCGGCCAACGGAACTGGAACCCTATGTGAATCAGGAAAAAATGATGGCGGTGTTCCGCGAACTGCTGCAATTCCAGAAAGCTATGAACATGGACGACGTCGGCGAACTGAACCAGGGCATTCGCGCCGGCGCCATTTCGACCGTCGTACAGGTTGCCGAAATTTTGCAGGAACGCCAAATCAGCCGGATAGCCGACGAAATTTTCCGGCGCTTCGCCCAAGGCGTGCGGGTTATCCTGATTTCCGGCCCTTCCTCGTCCGGGAAAACGACTTTTTGCAAGCGGCTCCAAATCCAACTGATGGCTAACACCTTGCGCCCCATCGGCCTCTCGCTGGACGACTATTACGTCAACCGCGAAAATACGCCTCTCGACGAAAACGGCGAATACGACTACGAATCGTTCTACGCCATCGACTTAAAGCAGTTCGACGAAGACCTGCAAAAAATTCTCGCCGGCGAAAAAGTGGCTTTGCCTACCTACAACTTCCAGAGAGGGGAACGGACATACAAAGGCAACGCCGTACAGTTAGGCTCCAAATCGGTACTGGTGATGGAAGGCATCCACGCCATGAATCCGGAACTGGCGCCCAACATCCCGGACGAAGCTGTTTACAAAATCTATGTTTCGGCGCTCACATCCATCTCGTTAGACAACCACAACTGGATACCCACTACCGACAACCGCCTCATCCGACGCATCGTGCGCGATTATCAATTTCGTGGCTATTCGGCCAAAGATACTATTGCCCGCTGGCCCTCCGTCCGCCGGGGCGAAGACAAATGGATTTTTCCTTACCAGGAAAACGCCGACGCGATGTTCAATTCGGCTATGCTGTACGAATTAGCCGCCCTGCGGAAAATCGCCGAGCCGATACTGAAAGAGGTTTCGCAACTGGACGCCGAATATTCCGAAGCGCACCGATTGCTGCAATTCTTACGTTATTTCGCTTATATCGACAAAGAAGAGCTGCCAAATACCTCTTTGTTGCGCGAATTTGTAGGCGGAAGCAGTTTTAAATATTAAAATACTTGTATAATTGCAATCTTCTGCATATCTTGCGAAAAATTGAAACACATGGAAGTAAAGAAAGAAAAATTACACATTGAATATCCGCTGGCGCGTTTGTCTAAATTCAGCCTTTGGAATTGCCTGTCCACCGCCGGAGGCATGGCCGAGTGGTTCGCAGACGACGTTACGGACAACGGCAAAGTCTTCGTTTTTACCTGGGGCAAACACCAGGCGGAAGCCGAACTGATAGGAATGAATCCGTTTAACTACGTCCGCTTCCACTGGCTGGACGATGATGACGACAGTTATTTTGAATTTCGGTTGCACAAAATCGAACTGACGGGCGAATGGATGCTCGAAATCACCGATTTTGCCGAAGAAGAAGAAAAAGAACAGGCTATCACCCTGTGGAATACGCAAATCAAAGCGTTGAAACGGCGGTTGGGACTGTAAGCATTCAGACTGTTCGGATGGAAGACCGGAAAAAAATCATGCTCGTTACCTCCTGGGTGAGCGTTATCGGAAATACGCTGCTTTCCCTGTCGAAAATAATCATCGGAATTATTTCCGGGAGTTTGGCCGTGTTGAGCGACGGTTTGGATTCCGCCTCCGACGTAGTTACTTCGCTTGTTATCCTCATTACCACCCCAATTATCAGCCGCCCGCCCAGCTCGAAATATGCTTATGGGCACGAAAAAGCGGAAAATGTCGCCTCGACTATCCTTTCCTTTGTCATCTTTTTCATGGGATGCCAGATGTTCGTAACCTCCGTCAACAAGCTGATTCATCCCGAGCAGGCGCAAACGCCGGCAACAATCGCCATCTGGGTAACCCTCGCATCCATTGCCGGAAAATTACTGCTGGCGCTCTACCAGTTCCAGCAGGGAAAACGCGCCAAATCGTCCATGCTCAAAGCCAACGCCATCAACATGCGCAACGACGTGATTATTTCCGGCGGCGTATTGCTGGGACTGGCCGGCACGTTTATCCTGAAAATCCCCATTTTAGACCCGGTAGTAGCGCTCTTGATCAGCATGTACATTATTTACTCGGCCATCGGCATTTTCCTGGAAGCCAACCGGGTGTTGATGGACGGACTGTCCGACACCTCCATTTACGACCGGATTATCGAAGCCGTCGAAGCCGTTCCGGGCGCACACAACCCCCACCGCATCCGTTCGCACCAAATCGGGAATATGTACAATATTGTGCTCGACGTCGAAGTGAACAGCGCGCTCCCCTTGTCCGAAGCCCACCTCATTGCGCAAAAAGTGGAGGATAGCATCAAACAATCGGTCGATAACGTGTATGATATTGTGGTGCACGTCGAACCCATCGGCTATGTGCACGACGAAGAAAAATACGGCATTAATAAAGACAATTTATAGCCGGAAAATCAGGAAAGCCTCCTTTCTATTTGATAATCAAATACGGAGCCGACAGTTCCGGCTCTTCGTCATATTCGTAATATTCGGGAGCGTCCGAAAAGCTCCGGGTGTAAGATACGGCGATAAAATCTTCAATAATTACCCGATAGCATGCTGCATTGGGGATACGTAATGTTGTTGTTTGTTCATTGTGTTTGTTGTTTTAATGTTGATAATTGCGTTGTTATTATTGTGTTGTGAGTTATTCGATTCGTTTTTCATGCCCCAGGCGCGCTTCGCGCACGGTACGCGGTACGGTTGTGTTCCGTAGGAACAACATGTCAATAGAAAACCGATACGCCACCCCTTCTCCTTTGTCCCGTCAGGGACAACATGTGGGTAGTGTACCGTGCATCCAATACCGTGTTGCCGGTTTGCTTCGCTTCGCTCGCAATGACGAGACGCAAGCAATAGCTTGTAACGGGACATGGGCGCTTTGCGCACCTTGCGCCGAGCGCCAAAAAAAATTCCGCTCCAAATTTCTTTCGTGAAGAAATCCGAAGCGGGAAGAATCCTGCCAATTTGCATTTACCGACGGATCATCCGCCACCGTCAATCTTAAACGATTGAATACAAGGTTGTTTATAAAATATTTCTCTCTCTTTTTTTCGAGATAACTGCCAAAGAATTATAGTTAAACTTTCTTAAATCACTCATTTTTTTATATTGTTTACAAGGAATATTATAAAATATTTCATGATAATTCACCATTTTTTAGCGATTTACGGCGACAAAGTAAATGTTTTTTTTGAATTGTGCAAAGATTTAGCAAAAAAATAATATTATGTAGGAAGCAAGGCGTCCGCCGCCGATTCCCCGATAATATGCAAGATACCGCCCACGATAAAATCTACCGCCTTTTCATCCACTTCGCCGCCCGCAAGTAAAATATCCGCTTCTTCTTTCGACCGTTCGATAAATTCTTCGTGCATCGGACGGACGGTTTCAAAGAATCGGTCGATGATTTGCCGCGGCGTTCTTCCCCGCGAAGCAATATCCCGTTCGATGATGCGGCTCAGACGGTAATCGCCCGGCACATCCCGGAAAATTTTCAAATCTATTTCGCGGCAGAGCTGGGGACAGGTATAAATCAAAATGCCTTCGACGATCAGTAATTGCGCCGGACGAATCGGTATCACTTCCTGCATCCGGCTGCAAGTCAGATAATCGTAGGTCGGACATTCGATGGTCTTACCGGCTTTCAAGTCGCGAATCTGTTTCACAAACAACGACCATTCGATGGAATCCGGATGATCGTAATTCTGCTTCCGGCGCTCTTCCATCGGCATATAGCTGTTGTCGCGGTAGTATGAATCTTGCGGCAACTGTATCACGCTTTCCCGCGGAAGTTTACGCAAAATACGATCGACTAACGTCGTTTTTCCCGAACCGGAGCCGCCGGCCATTCCTATAACATACATATTTTTTGTGTTTTTTTTGAAAGATAATAGATGGAAAGATTTAAGAAGAAAGAAAAGACGGGAAGACGATTTTTGTCTTTTATCTTTCGTCTTTCATCTTTAAACATAATTTACCTCCGGCTGAAGCTCAATACCAAATTTATCCTTCACTGCCCGGACAATGTCTTCCGCTAACCGGACAATGTCTTCGCTCGTGGCCTGCTTCCGGTTGACAATCACCAAAGGCTGCTTTTCGCTGACGGCCGCGCCGCCGACCGTTTTGCCTTTCAATCCGCATTGGTCGATCAGCCAGGCCGCCGGAATTTTAACGACTTCTTCATTCGCCGGATAATGCGGCATGGCAGGATATTGTCGTTTTAAGCTTTCGTAATGTGCCGCGCAGATATAAGGATTCATGAAAAAACTACCGGCATTGCCTTCCGCCGCCGGATCGGGTAATTTCTCCCGGCGAATGTTAATAATCGCTTCCCGAATAGTTTGTAAATTAATGGCTTTGCCTTCCAGCATAGTTTTTACATTCCCGTAATCCAACTGATATTCCGGTTTTTTTGACAAACGGTAAACGACGTGCGTAATATAGTACAAGCCGCGCCGGGCGTCTTCTTTGAAAAAACTGTGCCGATACGAATATTGGCACGCTTCCTTCGTAAAAATGCGCTGCTCCCACGACGGCAGACAGCAGGTATGTACCTCTTCGATGCAATCCGAAG
>JAITAH010000104.1 GCA_031284225.1 Dysgonamonadaceae bacterium
TTGTCGGTCAAGACTCCGCCGGTAGCTACTATTTTTACGTCGTACAGTCCGTTATCGCGAAGCATTTGTTCCGCCACATCTTTTCCGGTCATTCCATTTTCCAAGGGGATACGGGAATACTTCTTCTCTTTGCGTTTCAGATTACTCGACACCAGCCAGCTGATGACGGCAATACTAATAAATAAAATCCAATACAGTGTCATGTGAATGATAATTATAATTAATAAATATACTACTATTAACAAATTCTACGCCAGAAAGATTAAGATTCTTTATAACGGACGATTGTTTGCGCCCTGTCAGGTCCTACGGAAACAATTTTAATGTTTACGTCCAACTGTTTTTCCAGAAATGACAAATAGTCGTTAAATTTTTCCGGAAATTCGGCTCCCGACTGAATTTTTGACATATCGGTTTGCCAGCCGGGCAATTCCGCATATACGGGTTTCACATTCCCGTTAATATCGAACGGAAAAATTTCGGTTCGCTGTTCATCGACGTCGTAAGCGATACAGGCATTAATGGTATCGAACGTATCCAAGACGTCGCTTTTCATCATAACAAGATGAGTAACTCCGTCAACCATAATAGCATAGCGAAGCGCTACCAAATCGATCCAACCGCAGCGCCGCGGGCGGCCGGTTACGGATCCGTATTCCTGACCTAAATCCCGCATCTTTTGTCCGGTTTCGTCCGTCAGTTCCGTAGGGAAAGGCCCGCCGCCTACCCGTGTGCAATAGGCTTTGAAAATGCCATAGACCTTACCGATTCGAGAAGGAGCGACGCCCAAGCCCGTACAGGCGCCGGCGGAAACCGTGTTCGACGAAGTAACAAAAGGATACGAACCGAAATCTATATCGAGCATAGTACCCTGAGCGCCTTCGGCCAATACCTTTTTCCCGTTCCGCAAAGCGTCGTTAATGAAATGGTCGCTATCGATCCGGCGAAACCGTTTGATACATTCGAGGCCTTCCAGCCAATCGCTTTCCGCCGTTTTCAGGTCGTATTCATAATGCATCTGTTGCAAAATTGTTTCGTGTCGGGCAATTGCTTCGCCGTATTTAGCTTCAAAATTTTGATCGATATCGCCAATGCGCAGACCGTTGCGGCTCACCTTATCGGTATAAGCCGGGCCGATGCCTTTTCCGGTTGTCCCGATTTTTCCGACGCCTTTTTGCGCTTCGTAAGCCGCATCCAACAAACGGTGCGTCGGCAAAATCAAATGAGCCTTGCGGGAAATATACAGCCGGTGGGTCAAATCGTGTCCCGAAGCTTCTAAGGCTTCTATTTCCGCTTTGAAAAGCGCGGGGTCAAGGACAACTCCATTCCCGATGATATTTATTTTCCCCCCTTGGAAAATTCCGGAAGGAACCGACCGAAGGATGTATTTTTGTCCTTCAAATTCGAGCGTGTGTCCGGCATTGGGGCCGCCTTGAAAACGAGCGACAATATCGTAATCCGGCGTCAGCACATCTACGATTTTTCCTTTTCCTTCATCGCCCCATTGTAATCCTAATAAAACATCTACTTTCATTTATATTGTGTTTTTGCCAATTTATATTCTTTTTTCAGTTTCCGGGTGCAAATATTACATAATCCATAAATATACAGGCTGTAATGCACCGGAGTAAACTGTTTGATTTTTTTGTTCCGGATGGCTAATTTTAATCCGGAGTCCTTGTATTCCCGGACTTTATGACATTCGGTACAAATCAGATGATGGTGAAAATCGTTGTTATACGCCCGTTCATATACCGACAACGTATTTCCGAATTGATGTTTCAATACCAATTGGCTATCGAGCAACAGTTGCATGGTATTGTAAAGGGTAGCCCGGCTTACCCGAAAATTCTTTTCTTTCATCGCCTGATAGAGGGTATCCATATCGAAATGACGCTGCTCGGTATAAATAAGGTCTAATATGGCGTAGCGTTCCGGAGTTTTCCTGCACTTATTGGCAGTCAAATATTCGGTAAATTTTTGTTTAACTGTTTCGCGTACCTTATTTTCTTTGTCCATGAAAAGTTATTCTTGTGATCGGTCAGCAAAGTTAGTATTTTCCGGGGATATTTGAAAGAGTTGAAAGAAGATTAGATCGTCGTCCCCAATCGAAACATGGAAATTCGCATCTGCAAGTATGTTTTTCCCGAGATGTGCAGTCGTTTTTCGTCATTGAACCAAGTCGAAGCCGACATTTTTCAGCACACTTAAATCGACTTAGTTCAATAACGATGATTCTTGACTTTTGATACGCTCCCTCTATGGTGTGTTTTTAAAATGATTTCGATGATTTGCTTTTTAGTTTTATCTTTATTCCTGCATTCACGACAAATCCGTCAAGCGGAGCGTAAATATCTTTAAATACGGGATTGGTAATCGTTCCGGTATAGATACTTCCGAATTTAGTTTGTCGAGTATCGGTAAAATTCTCAAAATTAGCATAAATCGAAAAATGTTCCCAGATTTTTTCTATCATTGCCCCGAAAATCCAGTAATCGCGACCGGTTGTTCCGTCGCTGAGTTGTTGGGGACTATAGTAGTAGGCTTCCAATCCGATTTTCCAGCTATCCTCTATTTCATACATCAGGATATTATTCAGGCGGCGCTTTGAAGTGAGCGGATTGGGAAAACGCACACCGTTTTCTTTCACTCTGGCGTCCGTAAACGTATAACCGACAAACAATGTAAAATCGTTGTAATTGAGTTTAATGTTGGTTTCCGCGCCTTTGGTATCTATCTGTCCGTTGATGTTTTGAAATTGACGGTTTCCATCGGAAAGCGGTATCAACATAAGCGGACGATGAAGATAAGTGTAGAAAAACATTTGGTTTACGGATAAAAACGCTTCTCCGACAGACGTTTTGTAATTCAAATCCGCATTTGCGCCGTAACTACGTTCCAATTTATTGAAATCGCTGTTTATCGGAAGGACGTTTTTGTAGTGTATCCATTCGCTTTCTTCCGTAAAAATAGTAGGCGTTTTATATCCCAGTCCGCCGCCGATGCGCGAAGACCATTTCGTGTTTATATTGAATAATGCCGACAATCGGGGTAATAAAACAAAACCGTAGTCCATCACGTAATCGCCACGTAAACCGCTTTCCAGTCCGAGCCAATCGGTTATTTGCGTGTTGTTTTGGACAAACATTCCGCTTGTTGTCTGGCTGTAATCGCGTGCAGCAAAGCCGGCACGTTTCTTTTCTGCAAAATGATCTTTCCAGAGATTTGCGCCTACCACCCATTCGGTATTTTCGCCGGCGTACAGATAATGTAATTCGGAAAAAACGCTGTTTTGCCGACCATCGAAGGTATAATCGGGGATAGCGATGATGCGATTGAAATAATTGTAACTACTGCGAAACGCCAGCTTTGAATGATTACGAAATTTATGCTCAACGGAAAATTGCGTACTGAGCCGTTGCGTTTGATTATCCTCAAAATAAAACGATTCACTGCCGCTGTCTTTACCTTTGATGTAGCGCATATCTCCGCCCAGCCGGTTTTCAAATGTCGTGTTGGCGCTCAGTTCCACTGTCGTATGGTCGTTGAAATAGAGAAAAAAGCGAGGGTTTACGTTGTAGCGTTCAAACTTCGGTATGGCGGAAAGACTCATGTTTGCAGGGTCGTATGCAGCGTTGCCGTTACGCGAAGCAAACAGGGTAATGCCGATTTTCTCAAACCGTTTGGAAAAGAAGCCGTTCACGTCAAGACCAAGAGCGCTTGTGCCGTTGATGTGGAAGTTCAGTTCCCTCTCCTCCGATGGCGTTTTGGAAATCAGGTTTACCAATCCGGCAATCGCCCCGCCGCCGTAGAGCGTGGAAGTTGAACCTTTGATTATCTCTACCTGTTTCAGGTCGAGAGGCGGAATCTGCAAAAGCCCCAATCCGCTTGCCGCATTTGAATACAGCGGAAAGCCGTCTTTGAGAATTTGCGTATAGCGTCCATCCAGCCCCTGTATGCGTATGGACGCATTTGCCGAAATCGGCGAAGTTTGCTGAGTCTGAATACCTGTACTTTCGTTGAGCAGCATCCGAATGTCGCCGGGTTTCATGTTGCCTTTTTCTTCCAGTTCTTCCATGCCGATAAATTCAATGCGGGTAGGAATACGCGCTATTGTACGTGTAGTGCGGGTAGATGAAATGACAATTTCTTCGAGGTCGGACGCCTCGTTTTTGAGGAATATTTCTATTCGGCTACTGTCTGCCAAAGGGAAAGTAAATGTTTTTTCCTGCGGCTCGTAACCCAGATATGAAAAGACGAGAGTATGTTTGCCATCGGAAATGGAACGGATAACAACCTGTCCGTTTTCGTCGGACGTTGCGCCGTTTTGCGTTCCTTCGACAAGCGCCGTTGCGCCGGCAAGTGTTTTTTTGTTGTCGGCGTCTTTAATAATCGCCCTTAATGTGTTTTGAGCAAAGGCGATGTTGCACATAATTAACGCAACCAGTATAAATATATTTGTTTTCATTTTATTTGCCTTAATGAATAAAATAATAATAATAATAACGTGCTGAGATGATTTAATCCCAACAAAGAAAAATACGGTAATGCAGTCAGGCAAATTCCGGCGGTTGCCAGATGCCGCCGAGGAAAGGGAATGTATAGATGAACGGCTGACGGACGTTTATTTCTGCCGATATTTTCTGTGGTTTAATGAACGTAGAAACGAGATTTTCTATTGTAAACCCTGCACAAGAGCTACAAAGCATAAAAGGAGAACAGCAATCGCCGCAATCATGCGAGGAATTTTCATCGGTTTGTCCATTCTGAAATTCGGTATTGTCCATACATGTATCCGGACAATACGCTATTGTGGAAAGTATTACAACATAAACCGATAATAGGATCGATACTGTTTTCATGAAGCAAAGCTACAAAAAATTCATTGCGTGCCCATACCCGCCTATTTTTTCTTTCTTCGTATCAGCCAGTAAGCGATTGCGATAAGAGCAATGGCGGCTATCCCCCACCCGATTTCGTGGCTGTAGCGATTAATTATATCGGCCTGCCCGTGAGCGATGCAGCCCAGCAGGACGAGCACGATGTTCCAAATGGCAGCCCCCAGCAGGGTATAGAGCGAGAAATAAAGCAGATTCATGCGCGCCAAGCCGGCCGGAATCGAAATCAATTGCCGGATAACCGGTATCAGGCGACCGATAAACGTGGAAATATTGCC
>JAITAH010000109.1 GCA_031284225.1 Dysgonamonadaceae bacterium
CTGCGTATTTTGCGCAAAAAGATACCATCGGTGCTTAAATTCTTTAATTGCCAACGGGTTAACTGTTCGTTCAACGGCATTTTCGTGATAAAACGTTTGATAATCAAACGAAATTGTGAGCGCGTTGTTAATTGCGTGCAACAAGTTGTAAAGGCGCTCCGTACCTGCGCTTTGACGGTTGTCCAAGAAAATATGATTGGCTTGCCGCTCTTTGATTTTTAGCGCGTTAAACACATCGAGGGCTTCGAGACGGCGGTTTTGTATTTCTTCCGAAAAATCATCTTCGATGAAATAGCTCCGCGCCGAAAAATCGTATTTTATGTAAATGCCGTAAATCTCGCCGATTTCGGCAACATCGCGCACAAAAGTACGCTTTGAAATGGTTAAATCCTCGCCTTGAATGTCGGATTCGCGCTTCAAATAATCGCAAATTTCGCGGAAAGTAGCGCGTTTTTCTCTGCGCAACTTGTTGATAATGAAATTGTGCCTAAGGGCTGTTTGACGTTGAGACATAATCAATTACGAATTTAAAAATATATGAGCGCAAAGGTAGCGATAAATTGGGACAAAATACGGCGCGATTAAAATTTCTCATCCAATTTTTCGATTCATTTCGGACCGAACGCCCAAAAGTCTTTCATAATGGGAGCTAATCGGTACTCAACGCCCGCAGTAGCCGTTCTGCCTTACTTTGCCCGATGAGTTCGGCGATTTCCGCCGCAGGCGTTTCCCGGATGCGCTTCACACTTTTGTATTTTTGCAGGAGTTTTTGCTTGAGAACCGGCCCGATTCCGGGAATATGGTCCAGTTCGGAAGCGATTTGCTGCCGGCTGCGTTTCCCGCGATGAAAAGTAATGCCGAAGCGGTGCGCCTCGTCGCGCAGCTGCTGGATGAGTTTGAGGCTTTCGGAGTTTTTATCGAGGTAGAGCGGGATAGGATCAGACGGAAAATAAATTTCTTCCAGACGTTTGGCAATGCCGATAATGGCTATCTGTCCATAGAGTCCCAAGTCGTTGAGAGCGTCGGCAGCCGCGTGCAGTTGCCCTTTTCCGCCGTCGATAACAATGAGTTGGGGGAGCGGCTGGCTTTCGTCCGACAATCGCCGGTAGCGGCGGGAAACGGTTTCGTACATCGAACGGAAATCATCAGGCCCGGTAACGGTTTTAATGTTGAAATGCCGATAATCTTTTTTCGCCGGTTTGGCTTTCCTGAACACCACGCACGCCGATACGGGGTTGGTTCCCTGGAGGTTGGAGTTGTCGAAACATTCGATGTGGACGGGCAATTCTTTCAGATGCAAATCGGCTTGCAGGGTTTTCAGGATGCGGGTGGCGCGCTGTTCCGGATTCAGTTTTTCGAGTTGCTTCAACTGGTCGAGCTTGTATTGGCGCACGTTTTTTTCCGACAGTTCCAGCAGTTTCTTTTTATCGCCCCGCTGGGGAACCGTCCATACGATGCCGGTCAGCGGAACATCCGGCAGGAAAGGCACAATCGCTTCCTGGGCGCGGCTTTCGAAGCGGGTGCGCAATTCCATAACGCCCATAGCGAGAATGGCTTCTCTCGTTTCGTCCAACTGTTTTTTGTATTCGATGGTGTATCCGCGAATGATGGCTCCGTTCGCAATGTGCAGGTAGTTGATGTAGGCCGAAGATTCGTTTTCGTCGAACGAAAAAACATCGACATTGTCCAGATTCGGACTGGCTACGATGGATTTGGCGGAATAGTTTTCCAGCAGTTCGTAACGTTCCTTGTATCGGGCGGCTTCTTCAAACCGCAGTTCCGAAGCTAATTGCATCATGGTTTTATAGATTTGGCGGCTCATTTCTTTGGAATTACCTTTCAATATCTCTTCGATAATATGCACGCTGAGGTTGTAGTCGGCCTCCGTTTGAAGTCCCAGGCAAGGCCCCAGGCATTTCTTGATATGGTATTGGAGGCAGAGGCGGTATTTGCCGTCCTGGATATTTTTTTGCGTGAGGCTATATTTGCAAATGCGCACCGGATAGAGGGAAGTCAGCAGGCGAAGCAACTGCCTGACAGCCATCACCGACGTGTAAGGCCCGTAGTAGCGCGACTGGTCGTTCGTTTTCGTTCGCGTAAGAAAAATACGCGGAAAGGGTTCGTCTTTCACAACAATCCAAGGATAGGTTTTATCGTCTTTGAGCAGGATGTTGTAGCGGGGACGGTGTTCTTTTATCAGGTTGTTTTCCAGCAAGAAAGCATCTTCCTCCGATTCCACCACCAAGTAGCGGATGTTGCGGATCTTCCGCACCATGATCCGGGTTTTCGGGTTGTCCTGCGTTTTATTGAAATACGACGAAACGCGCTTTTTCAGGTTTTTAGCTTTGCCGACATAAATAATTGTATCGGTTTCGTCGAGGTGCATATAAACGCCGGGGCTTTCCGGGAGGGTGGAAAGGAGGGTGGACAAATCGACGGATTCGTTTTCTTTCATTTTATTTAAAAACCAGATGACGGAGGATGCGGATTTATGCCTGCATCCCCCGTCATCAATGGACTAATCGCTGATTTTAGCTTTCAGAAATTCGCGATTCAGCCGGGCGATGTTGCTGATGGAAACGCCTTTCGGACATTCCAGTTCGCAGGCTTGGGTATTGGTGCAGTTGCCGAATCCCAATCGATCCATTTGGGCAATCATGGCCTTGGCGCGGGCTTTTCGTTCGATTTTTCCCTGAGGAAGCAGCGCTAACTGGCTGACTTTCGCCGACACGAACAGCATGGCCGAACCGTTCTTACAAGCAGCTACGCAGGCGCCGCAACCGATGCAGGAAGCAGCGTCCATCGCGTCGTCTGCCACCGGTTTGGGAATGGGGATGGCGTTGGCATCCGGAATTCCGCCGGTGTTGACCGACACATAACCGCCTGCCTGAATGATTTTATCGAAAGCCCGCCGATCGACCATCAAGTCGCGGATAACGGGAAACGCTGCCGAACGCCAAGGCTCAATCGTAATCGTTTCGCCGTCCTTGAAATGGCGCATGTGGAGTTGGCAGGTAGTAATCAGATTGTCCGGGCCGTGAGGGTGTCCGTTGATATACAGGGAGCACATGCCGCAGATACCTTCCCGGCAATCGTTGTCGAAAGCGATGGGTTCTTTGCCTTCGCTCACTAATTTTTCGTTGAGGATGTCCAGCATTTCGAGGAAAGAAGTTCCGCCGGAAATAGCGTCTAAACGATAAGTTTCAAAGTTCCCCTTTGCTTTAGGCCCTTTTTGTCGCCACACTTTTACGTTGATGTTAATATCTTTATCCATGACTATGACAGTTTATGCTTTATAATTTCTTTGTTGCCGTACGACAAATTCGTAATCAAGCGTTTCTTTCACTAATTCCGGTTCGTTATCCTCGCCGGCATATTTCCAGCAGGAAGCGTAGGAATAATGTTCGTCGTCGCGCAACGCTTCGCCGTCGGGCGTTTGGAATTCTTCGCGGAAATGACCGCCGCAGGATTCGTTCCGGTTCAAACCGTCTAAAGCCATCAGTTGGCCGATTTCGATAAAGTCTGCCAGTCGGAGGGCTTTTTCCAGTTCCACGTTTAAGGTATTGGGTTCGCCGGGGATAAACACGTTCGACCAGAAATCTTTCTTCAGGACTTTCAGCAGTTCCAGCGCCTTTTCCAGCGATTCTTTGGTACGTCCCATGCCCACGTTGTCCCACATGATATGTCCCAGTTCTTTGTGAAAAGAATCGACCGATCGTTTACCGCGGATGCTCATCAAAGTAGCGATTTTGTCTTCCAAAGCTTTTTCGGCTTCCGCAAATTCGGGCAAGTCCACGCTGAAACGCGGCACCTGAATTTGGTCGGACAAGTAATTTTGAATGGTGTATGGCAACACGAAATAACCGTCGGCCAAGCCTTGCATCAAAGCAGAAGCGCCCAAACGGTTGGCGCCGTGGTCGGAAAAATTGGCTTCGCCGATAGCGAACAGGCCGGGGATTGTGGTCATCAGTTCGTAATCCACCCAGATACCGCCCATTGTATAGTGAATGGCCGGGAAAATCATCATCGGCGTTTCGTAGGGATTATCGGCGGTAATTTTTTCGTACATCTGGAACAAGTTGCCGTAGCGGGCTTCCACCGTTTTCAACCCCAAGCGGTTGATCGCGTCGGAAAAATCGAGATAGACGGCCAGCCCGGTATTGTTTACTCCGAAACCGGCGTCGCAACGTTCTTTAGCGGCTCGTGAAGCCACATCGCGCGGAACAAGGTTTCCGAAAGCAGGATAGCGGCGTTCTAGGTAATAATCGCGATCTTCTTCCGGAATCTGGGTCGGTTTCAACCGGTCTTCGCGGAGGGCTTGGGCGTCTTCCGCTTTTTTCGGCACCCAGATGCGGCCGTCGTTCCGGAGCGATTCGGACATCAGCGTCAGTTTCGATTGAAATTCCCCATGAACCGGAATACAAGTCGGGTGAATCTGAGCGAACGCCGGATTGGCGAACAGCGCCCCTTTGCGGTAGCATTGCATGGCGGCCGAACCGTTGGAATTCATTGCATTGGTTGAGAGGAAAAAAGCGTTGCCGTATCCCCCCGAAGCAATGACTACGGCGTGCGCGGCAAAACGTTCGATTTTTCCCGTTACCAGATTGCGGGCGATGATGCCGCGGGCGCGTTCCGTGCCGTCGGTAGCGTCTTTTATCAGCACCACATCCAGCATTTCATACCGGGTATAGAGTTTGACGCTTCCTTGGTGTACCTGACGGCTCAATGCCGAGTAAGCCCCCAGAAGCAGTTGCTGTCCGGTTTGACCTTTGGCATAGAACGTGCGGGAAACCTGAGCGCCCCCGAAAGAACGGTTATCCAGCAAGCCGCCGTATTCGCGGGCGAAAGGAACGCCCTGTGCCACACACTGGTCGATAATCCGGTTGGAAACTTCCGCCAACCGATATACATTGGCTTCGCGGGCGCGGTAGTCGCCGCCTTTAATCGTATCGTAAAATAAACGGTAAACCGAATCGCCGTCGTTCTGATAGTTCTTGGCGGCATTGATTCCGCCTTGTGCGGCAATGGAGTGCGCCCGGCGCGGCGAATCCTGACTACAGAAGTTCAGAACATGAAAACCCAGTTCGCCGAGAGAGGCCGCCGCCGAAGCGCCGGCTAAACCGGTTCCCACGACAATCACGTCCAAGCGGCGTTTATTGGCGGGATTCACTAATTTCTGGTGATCTTTATAATTGGTCCACTTTTCGGCCAGCGGGCCTTGTGGGATTTTTGCATTGAGTTGTGTCATAAACGATGTTGTTTGAAAATTATAAGCGTTCAATCTTACAGGAAACTTTAGAAAAAGGATAAAATCGTGAAATAAACCGGGACTACGGCAAATCCGATCAGGATGAGCGTGGCCACGCTGTTGGAAATGAATTTCAACCGAGGAAACCACGTTTTGTTGTTGAGCCCGATGGTTTGAAAAGCGCTCCAGATGCCATGCGTCAGGTGGAACCAAATCGCGACAAACCACAAAAGGTAAATCACAGAATAAAACGGATTGGAAAACAGGGCGATGACTAAGTGCGAACCTTTGCTCACCGCTCCTTCCAGATGGAGCAACTCCTTAAACTGCATGTTGTACCAGAAGTTCCACAAGTGGATAACGATTCCCAACAAGATGATTAATCCCAGGATGTACATGTTTTTCGCCGGCCATTCGGTTTTTGTTTGGTTCGACGAAGCGTATTTATCCGCCCCTCTGGCTTTTTGATTTTGAAGCGTCAACCACGTGCCGTAAGCAATGTGGACGACAAAGCCGCCCGCCAGAACTAACGTGCCCGCAATGGCGTACCAGTTGGCGCCCAGCAGTTCGCAAATCCAGTCGTAGGCTTCGGTCGAAAACACCAAAGTCAGATTCATCGTCATGTGAAACAGCAAAAACAAAATGAGGAAGACTCCCGAAATACTCATAATAAGCTTCCTTCCAATAGAAGAATTTAACAGCCAATACATAAAACTTTGTTTTTTAATTGATTTAATTTTAAGAGAGTGCAAAATTAATTGAAAAAAGTGCAATATACAAGGAGTAAGGACAAGAAAATAGAAAAAGGAAAGAAAATCGTTTTTGGGCACATCGTTTCTTGACATTATACTATGCCGTTTCAAGCACTGGCGTTCCGAGCCGGTTTGGATATAACGATACGATTCCGGAAAAGAGATTGTCCCCAAAAACGAAATTTTTAGACAAATAGTTGCACAATCCAAAAAACCAATTACATTTGCCAGCATAAATCGCTGCCCATTAGTCGATTATAGTAAAATAATTTACAATATAGCCCTGCATAAGCGAAAACAACGCAAGCAAAACAGGCTCAATAACATGCCAAAATGATGAAAAGATTAATAAAAATTAACCGAAAAAAATTGATTTTCTCTCGAAAATAATAGTGAGACCTACACGTAAAACAACTGACCCCTAATAACTTACAAGCTGTTTCGGCGAATCGCATCTCCCTAACAGTTGCATTGCCGAACAACTTCCGCTCCGCATTTCTTCCCCGAAGAAGCGCGGAGCGGGACTTTTTTGTGCCCCACGCTCGCGCCCCGGCATTGCCTGCGGCGACGCTCATCTTTCGGCTGTGGAACATACGGTTAAGCAGGGATACACGGCGAGGATGTGTTCAAAAACGACACATCCTCCTGTTTTGCAGCGTTTACCATTCATCATGGGTAATGTTACCCTCTTTATCGACCTTAAATGTCAATTCGTAGTAATCGGTAATCTGTCGTCCGCCTTCCATGCGGGTGGATTTGCCGGTTTCGGTAACTTGAATTTCAAATGAGATTTCGAGGTCTCCTTTGCTGTTTGGCTCAAAGGTTAAAAAATCCACGCTTTCAAAGGTATATCCTTCCGGAATCTGCGTTTTCGCCTCTTCGACGTATTTATTAAGCGTCTCTTTCAGTTTAACGATGTCTTCGACATCGATGTAATGATTCGGTTTGGAACGTGTTCCAAATTCGCTTTCCGGTTTAGGGTCGTTGTGGGCAATGCCGAAATTGTAGTAAAGAGTCTTTTCGTACTTTTCCCCCTTACTGTTCCGCA